>JASFTY010000116.1:0-9991 GCA_050050535.1 Gemmatimonadales bacterium
GGGTGCGGATCTTATGCCCGGCCGAATACATCGGCAGCGTCCAAAAGCTCTGTCACGAGCGGCGCGGCGAATTCGGCCATTTGCACTATATCGACGGCCAGCGCGTGGAAGTGACCTACGACCTCCCGCTCGCCGAGATGGTACTCGACTTCTACGAGAGATTGAAGACGCTGACCCGCGGCACCGGTGGCCTCGACTATGATCTCGTGGGCTATCGGGCGAGTGATCTGGTGCGCCTGGACGTCATGCTGAACGGCGAGCCCGTCGACGCCCTCAGCTTGATCGTGCATAGGGACAAGTCCTACTTCTACGGCCGCGAGCTCGTCGGGCGCTTGAGGGAATTGATCCCGCGACAACTCTTCGCCGTGGCGATCCAGGCGGCAGTCGGTAGCCGCGTCATCGCGCGTGAGACCGTGCGGCCGCTGCGCAAGAACGTGACGGCCAAGTGCTACGGCGGCGACGTCACGCGCAAGCGGAAGCTCTTGGAGAAGCAGAAGGAAGGTAAGAAGCGCATGAAGCGCGTGGGCCGCGTCGAAGTGCCGCGAGAGGCCTTCCTGGCACTGCTCCAGGTAGGTGACGGGTGAGCCGGGCGCGCGG
This sequence comes from Gemmatimonadales bacterium, assembly GCA_050050535.1. Taxonomy (GTDB): domain Bacteria; phylum Gemmatimonadota; class Gemmatimonadetes; order Palauibacterales; family KS3-K002. The sequence continues at coordinate 598 of JASFTY010000116.1, forward strand.
TGGCCCGATCTACGCGCGCGCCCCGGACCGTCTGGGCGACGTGGTCATGGCCATCCCGGCGCTGCGACGATTGGCCGAGCGCCATCCCGGGGCCGCTGTCGATGTCTGGTGTCCCTCCGCTTGGGCGCCGGTTCTCGAGACCGCCGCGCTGCCCGTGGATGTCATGGCCTTCCGACAGACCCGCGCGGTCTGGAGGGAAGCGGCTCGGCTCCGCGATCTGGGCTACCAGGCGTCCTACCTGTTCGAACCGTCGTTTTCTACCGCGGCTGTGGCCTGCATGGCGGGGATCCCGACGCGGAGGGGTACGCCCGCCGGGATCCGCGGCCTGCTGCTGAACGATCGCTCGTCTCGGCCCGAGCCGGCCGGCGAGCACCGGGTGAGCTCGTACATGCGGCTGGCCGACCCGCAGTGGCAGGGCGGAGCACCGCCGCCGCCGCGCCTGCCGGTGGGCGAGCGGGCGCTCGAACAGTTTGGCCAGCTCGTGGCCGGCCGCTTCGAGCGACCGGCCGTAGCGCTGTTTCCCGGCGCGAGCGCACCGGCACGTCGCTGGCCGGAGGGCAAGTTCACCGCGCTGGCCGGCATTCTGGGCCAGGAGGTCGGGACGGTGGTCGTGTTCGGCGGCCCGAAGGAGGAGGTGCTGGCGGCCCGGGTGGCGGCGGGCGCCGGGGCACGCGGGATCGACCTCGGTGGTCGGACCACCCTCGCCGTGCTTGCCGCCGGATTCAGCCGGTGCGACCTCGTGATCACCAACGACGGTGGTCCAATGCATCTGGCGGCGGCGGTCGGTGCGTGGATGATCGCGATCTTCGGTGCGGGCGATCCGACGCGCACGAGCCCGCTGAATCCGCGTGCCCGTGTGCTCCGGCACTCCGGTCTACCGTGCGCGCCGTGCGGCAGGAACCGCTGTCCGCGTCGGGGCCGCGGTACCTTTCTGCCGGAAGCATACGGCGAATGTCTCGAGCTCATTCCTGTGGAGGCCGTCGTCAAGGCGGCGCGCGAGCAGCTAAAACGAGCGGGAGCATTGAGCTGATGTCGAAAAAACCCGAGGGTGACTGGATCGTCGGAGTGGACATCGGGGGCACCAACCTGAACGTCGGGGTTGTGCCGTTCGAGGGAGGTCTGCCGATCGCCGTGCGCCGCGAGCGGACTGAAGTCGTGCGCGGCGCCAAGTTCATCGTCGATCGAGTCGTCAGGATGATCGAGGAATCGATGGGCGAGGTCATGAAGGAGAAGGGCGTCGCTCGCGAGGCGTTCGCCGGGGTCGGCATCGGCTCGCCGGGGCCGCTGGACCGCAAGAGCGGCACCGTGATAAACACGCCCAACCTCGGATGGCGCAACTTCCCACTGCGCGACCTGATCCAGAATGCCGTCGGCCTGCCGGCTACGCTCGACAACGATGCGAACGCGGCCACCTACGGCGAATGGTGGATGGGTGCCGGGCGCGGGGTCGATACGCTGGTCGGTGTCACGCTGGGCACCGGTATCGGTGGCGGGATCGTGCTGAACGGCGAGCTCTACCACGGCGCCAACGACGCCGCCGCCGAGATCGGGCATATGACCATCGATTCGACCGGACGCAAGTGCAACTGCGGCAACTACGGTTGCCTGGAAGCCTACGCGTCCGGCCAGGCGATAGCAGCACGTGCCGTCGAGGGCCTCGATTCCGGCATCGGATCGATCCTGCCCGAGCTGGCTGGTGACGTCCAGAACATCACCGCCGAGACCGTCTACGAGGCGGTCGTCCAGGGAGATCCCTATGCAACCGAGGTCATGCACGACACGGCCAAGTTCCTCGGCGTCGGCCTCGCCAACGTCATCAATATCCTCAACCCGGAGGTCCTGGTGATCTCCGGCGGTGTGACCCGGGCCGGCGACCATCTGTTCGTGCCGCTGCGAGCCGAGATAAGGCGCCGTGCCTTCCAGGTCGCCGAGCAGGCATGCCGCATCGTGCCCTCGGGCCTCAAGGGCATGGCGGGGATCATCGGCGCCGTGGCCTGCTTCAAGCGTGAGCAGTGCGGTGAGGTGTAGGTGCCGGGATGAAAGACTCGCGCCGGCGCGAGGAACTGATTAGCTTGAACGACAGTACCCTCCACGATCCGCTCGTTGCGCGCAGATCGCCGCGCAGCCGAGCCGACGGGCGCTGCAACGGGAGTTCCGGCTCAACGAAAACCGACGTGACTCTAGGATCGGATTGCCACGCGGCATGAAAGTCCTCGGCGTCCTTGGCACAATGGTTTGGGACACGATCTGGCGCCGGCCGGACGTCGGATCGCCGGTGGAGGAATGGGGAGGGATAAGCTACGCGCTCGCTGCGGCCGACGCCTTCCCGCTGGGGTCGACTCGGGTGCGGCCGCTCGTCAAGTTGGGCCGCGATCTGGCGGAGCGGGGGTTCCGGTTCCTCAAAGAGCTGTCCGTGCTCGAGACGGACGAATCGGTCGTGGTCGCCAATGCGCCGAACCCGCGCGTGGAACTGCACTATACCGGTCCGGCGCGACGCACGGAGCGGCTGACCGGCGGCGTGCCGGCATGGACCTGGGAGGAACTGGAGCCGAGAATCGCCGGCTGCGACGCGCTGTACGTGAACTTCATCACGGGCCGCGAGTTCGGCCTGGAGGTCGCCCGGCAGGTTCGCAAGCGATTCGATGGACCGATCTACGTCGACATCCACTCGCTGACGCTGACGACCGGCCCCGGTGGCGCGCGGCGGCGCTGCACCTTGGACCGCTGGTCGGAATGGCTGCCCTGCTTCGACGCGGTACAGGTCAATCAAGACGAGCTGGCGGCCCTCTCCGCGTACCGGGGCGACCCCTGGGTGTTCGCCGCGGACGTCGTCGGCCGGGAGACCGGACTGCTATTCGTCACGCTGGGGTCGGAAGGCGCGGCCTACGTGGTAGTTCCCGAGGCCCTGCCCCTGGAGCGACGGGGACGCGACCGGTTGGAGAAGCTCTCGGCGGCGCGTAGCGGTCGGGTGAGCGTGGAGGCGGTGGAAGGAGGCGATCCGACGGGCTGCGGTGATGTCTGGGGGGTGACAGTGTTCCGGTCTCTGCTCGGGGGGTTCGAGTTGGAGGAGGCGATGCAGCGAGCCAACGCGGCGGCCAGCCGGAGCGTCGCTCACCGCGGCGCGTCGGGACTGAGCCGTTTCCTGAGAGGTGGGATCGACTGTGGCTAGGCGTGTGCGCAGCGAGGTGAGTGTCCGGTGACGGTCGTGCTCCCGGTGCCCGAGACGCTCGATGCTCGCGGTTTCGAGGCGCTGGTAGCCAGCTGGTCGGCTGCCGAGGGTGGCCGCGCCCTGTTCGACGCCCGGCACGTCCGCTGGGTGAGCCCTTACGGGATCGTCGGGCTGCTGGCGGCGGGCGCGGCGTGGCAGGAGCGATTCGGCGAGCGGCCCCTGCTCGAGTCGCCGGAGAGCAAGGAGGTGGCCAGCTATCTGAGCCGCATCCGCTTTTTCGAGCACGCGCACGAGATCTTCGAGTTCGAGGGCCACTTGAGGCGGCGGTCGGCCGCCGAGTCCGACGCACTGCTCGAGATCACGCCGATCCGCTCGCACCAGGATGTGCACGATGTGGTGGACCGGGTCCGTGATCGGGCCGCCGCGATTCTCGGCCGGCGACTCGGCTATCCGCCACCGGCAGTCCTTCATTTCAGTGTGATCCTGTCGGAGGTCTGCCAGAACATCGTCGAGCACGCCGGGACCGACGGTTGGGTCTCGGCTCAGACCTACAATTGGAAGCAGAGGCTGGGCCGCCAGGTCGTGGTCATCGCGGTGATGGACGTAGGCATGGGCTTCCGCGGCTCGCTGGCCAGAGAGCACGCCCAGCGCTATGGTGACCGCTGGTCGGACGAGACCGCCCTCGAGGCAGCCTTCCTGCACGGCGTCTCCCGGTACCGCGACCCGGGTCGCGGCCAAGGACTGCAGGGGATCCGCAAGCAGGTGACGCGTTGGAACGGGCTGTTCACGATCCGGAGCGGGACGGCGCGGATCGCCGAAGTCCCCGATTGGATCGAGAGAGAGCCTATCAGTAGCGGGCTACCGGACTTTCCGGGTGCGCAGATCCAGGTCGTGCTCCCGCAAGTCGTCCCGCCGGGCGGCGGTCAATGAGGAGGATGGGAATGGGTGATCCGGCGACGGGCATGACGGGCGAAGTCGCGAGAACCGTGGTCCACACCTCGGTGGCGACCTTCTACAACAACCTGGTCACCAGGCCGACCGGTCAAGCGGTGCGCTCCGCGATCGAGGCGCAGCTGCAGGGCGGTCGGGGCTGCTGCGTCTCGGTGCTGGACTTCTCACAGGTCGGTGTTCTCGACTTCAGTTGCGCCGACGAGGTGATCGCGAAGCTGCTGATGAAGTACCTGCGCGCGGATCGTCCGTCCGACGCCTTCTTCGTCGTGCAGGATGCCTCGGAGCATCACAGAGACTCGATCGACTCCGTCCTGCGCAGGCACAACCTGCTGCTCGTCGCCGTCGAGTCCGGTCGCCCCGCGCTCTGGGGGCCGGCCCCCAGCCGGCTGCGCGCCGCCTGGGACCGCCTGGACCGGATGGGCCGCGTCGACGCCCACCAGTTCGCATCCGCTCACGGCGTGAACGAAGCGACCGCGAACTCTTGGCTGCGCCGCCTGGCCAACTTGCGCGTGGCGCTGCCCGAAGGGCACGGCAGTTTCTCCAGCCTGCCCGCCGCACTCGCTACACGCCCGGCCGAGCCGCCGCACCCGCAGACCGGCCCCTGCCGTGCCGCCGCCGAGCAGACGGCGCCCTACGGACCCGACACCGCCGGTCTCGACGGCCAGCCGCCGGCCGGCGCTCGACCGGCGCTATGATTTCGCGTAGTAGTAGTCGAGATAGTAGCGGTCGGAGGTAAGCTGCGGGTCGACCTCGTTCAACACGGCGCCGACGATACGGGCATCGACGCGTCGTAGCTGCTGGATGCCCTGCCAGCCGGCCCGCCGATCCGTCTCTCCCGCCCTCAGGACGAGCACCGCGCCATCGCTCAGCGCCGCCAGGACCGCGGCATCGGTTACGGCCAGTACCGGCGGCGCGTCGAGCAGGACCCAGCGATAGACGTCGCGCCAACCTCCCAGCAGGCTCGCCATCGCCTGCGAGCCCAGCAGCTCCGAGGGATTGGGCGGTCGCTTGCCTGCCGGTAACAGGTCGAGACCGGCTCGCACCGCGGGCCGGATCGCCTCGCGCTCGTCGAGCTCACCGACCAGCAGGTCGCTGAGACCCGGTGAGCGCAGCAGGTCGAAGGCGTCGTGCAGCTCGCCGCGTCGCAGGTCGGCGTCGATGAGCAACGTCCGGTCGCCGCGTGCGGCGAGCACGGCGGCGAGGTTGGCCACCGTGGTGGATTTGCCTTCGCCGGGGCCCGGGCTGGTGAAGACCAGGCTGCGAAGCGGGTGCTCGCGCGCCGTGGAAAAGGCGAGGTTGGTGCGAAACACCCGGTACGCTTCGGCCGCCGCACCCTCCGGATCGAGATCCGCTACCACCTGGATCGGGCGTCGCTCCCCGTTCCCCTCCAGTCTCGGGATCCAGCCGAGGACCGCGAGCCCCAGCTTCGTCTCCACGTCCGAGGTCGACTGCACCGAGCGGTCCAAATACTCCAGGAAGAATGCCGCCGCCAGCCCGAGCAGCAGCCCCAGAAGCCCACCGAAGATGATGTTGATCCGCTGGCTGCCCGGGACCGGCCAGGCGCGGGTGGCCGGGTCCAGAATGTCCACGTAGGGGGAGATCTCCGCCTCGGCGATCTGCGACTCCTGGTACCGCGACAGCAAATACTTGTACATGTCCGAGTGGATCTCCACCTCGTTCTGCAACTGCGCCAGCTCGGTCTCCACCGCCGGCAACGCGCGCAACTCCGCCTGCAGGCCCTCCAACGAACGCGTCAGTGTCTCGATGCGGAGATCGAGGGCCGCGATCGCGTTCTCCGCTGCGTCGAGTAGCTGCTGCTGCGTCTCGGCGATCCGTCGGTCGATGGCGACGATCTCCGGGTGCGCCGGATCCTTGCCGAGCGGACCGAGCTGGCCGGCACGTTCCTCGAGCAGCCGCAGCAGCTCGTCGTGATAGTACTGGACGGTGCGGTTCACCTCCTCGCCGGAAAGCAACGCGAACTGCTGAACGTCACCCGGCCGCATCCCTTCCGCGCCGACCCGGCTCACCAGCGCCGCGTAGAGGCCCCTCTCGATAACGAGACCCTCGAGATCGGTCTGCAGCACGGACATCTGGCTCAGGACACGGCCCTCCGCGCTTTGCAGGCTGGTCAGCCCCCGCCGTTGTTTGTAGCTCTCCACCGCCTCCAGCGCCTGCCGCAGCTGCAGGCCCGCCTCGGCACGGCGGTCGGCGATGAACTCGGTCCGCGACCGGGCCCACTGGCGAGTCCTCCGCACGCCGACGTGGCGCAGGCCCGCCGCCACCGCGTTGAGGATCTCCGGCACCAGGAATTGATCGCTACCGGTGTAGGTCACGTCTATCAGGTTGGTCTCCTGTCGCGTGCTGGCCGCCAGGCCGCCGCTGACCAACTGCTCGGCTTCCCCCTGATAAAGCACTCTCAGCGTGTGCTCGCGGGCTTCGGCGCGCGGGCTCACTACGACGTGGCCTGCGGCGAAGCGCACCGGCTCACCGACCCTGGCCTCGACCGGCACGCCCTGCAAGTCGCCCTCGATTCGTAGGGTTCCGTCCTCGCCGACGCGGAGGCGGTAGACCCCGGCTGCCGCGCTGGAGTCGATCGAGACGGCTTCGAGGAGCTGCGCGCGGGGAACAGCGGGCGTCTGGGCGCGCAGCTGCAGCGAGTCGACGACGTAGGCCGCCACAGCCTGAGTCGTAAGCTGCTGGACCTCCGACTCGATGGGATCGGTCCAGAGCATCTGCGGCGATACGTCGATGTCGCCCAGCTGGCCTGTGCGACCGCGCGGGTCCCCTACCTGAAGTGTGAGTTGGCTTCTGTAGAGCTGAGGTCGCCTCGACGCCACCCAGGCGGCGGCGAGTGCGACAGCGGTGGTTAGCAGGATCAGCCAGGCGCGCCGGCGGACGACTCGCCAGTAGTCCTCCAGGTGGGCTCGCTCGTTGCCGACCCCGCCATTGGGGTCGTCGCCTGTGTTGGATGGGCTCACCGGATGATCCTCAGCGCCTCCCCCGCAGCCCAACGTTGAGTGTGGTCACGCTTCTAAGCCAGCGGCGGCAAGGATCTGTCACCGGGCTCAGGATAACGCGGTCGTATTGAGGGCGCAACACTTCGCGGCCTGCCATCTTGGCGGCGCGTCACATTGACCGGGTCCGGGCTCTCAGATAGATTGCGTGACCATTATCAGATTCGCGGCAGTGCGACGTATCGAGGAGGATCCGGGCTGTGACGACGATGGAGAAGATCGAGGCGGTCATCGATGAGATCCGGCCGGCGGTCCGAGCCGACGGCGGGGACGTCGAGCTGGTCGGCTACGACCCCGAGGACGGGCGGGTCGAGCTGCGTCTCGTTGGCGCCTGTCACAGCTGCCCGTACTCGTTGCTGACACTGAAGGGCGGGATCGAGCAGCGACTGCGGAGCGTGCTGCCGGAGGTCAAGACGGTCGTCGCGGTCTGACGATGGGGATCGTTTCGTAAGGTGCCGGCATGGGTGCGCCCCTGCCGGCTTTTTGTTATCGAACCTCGGGCGGAGAGACTCTAAGCCAACGTGGGCCCCATGACGAACGAACAAGAACTGGTGAAGCAAGTGGCGATAGCGCTGAGGTCGATCGTCGACCCGGCCACCGGCAAGGACATCGTGGCCTCGGGGTCCGTGACCGAACTGAAGGTGGAAGGTCCAGGACGAGTGGGCTTCGCGCTGCTGACCGGGTCCGATGACCCGGCGAAGCTGGCCGACCGGGCACGCGCGGCGGCCGAGTCGGTGGAGGGGGTCGAGATGGCGAACGTCGAGCTGCGTGCCGGCTCGGCTGGTGGCCGGTCTGGGCGCAGATTGCCGATGATGGGCCAGGAGGCCGGAGGCGCAAGAGCATCGGAGCCGACACCGGAGGCGCCGACCCCGGATGTCGTGCCGGGCGTGCGGCGCGTCGTAGCGGTGAGTTCGGGCAAGGGCGGGGTGGGCAAGTCGACCGTTGCCGCGAATCTGGCGGTGGCGCTCGCCAAGCGCGGGGCGCGGGTCGGCCTCATGGATGCCGACGTCTACGGCCCCGACATCCCGATCATGTTCGGCGTCTACAGCCGCCCCCGCATAACCGCCGACGAGCGAGTCGCGCCCATCGAGTCGCATGACGTCAAGCTGATGAGCATCGGCTTCCTGCTGGACGAAGACACGCCGGCGATCTGGCGCGGCCCGATCGTGATGGGGATCATCCGGCAGTTTTTGCAGCAGGTGGATTGGGGTGAGCTCGACTACTTGATCGTCGACTTGCCGCCCGGCACCGGCGACGCACAGCTGTCACTCGTGCAGCTCGCGAAGGTCGACGGTGCCCTGCTGGTAACAACGCCGCAGGGCGTGGCCACCGCCGATGTGCTCAAAGCGATCAAGATGTTCGAGCGCGTCGAGGTGCCCGTACTCGGCGTGGTCGAGAACATGAGCGGCTTCCTCTGCCCACACTGTGGCGCGCGGACCGACGTCTTCGGCCGCGGCGGCGGCAGCAAGCTGGCGGCGACCGCCGACGTGCCCTTCCTCGGCGAGATCCCGCTGGGCGCCGCGGTGGTGGAAGCGAGCGACAGCGGGCGGCCGACCGTGGCCAGCGCTCCCGACTCGCCGGAGGCGAAGGCGTTTCTCGCGTTGGCCGAGAGGCTGGCCGCGGCGCTCGAGGGGGCGGAGGCCTAGGTAGCTCCGACCCGAAGATGAACGTGCCCGTCGTCACGCTGCTCTCCGACTTCGGCACGGCCGACGGCTTCGCCGCCGCCATGAAGGGTGTGATCCTCGACATCGCGCCCGACGTGCGCCTGGTCGATGCGTCGCACGACATCGCGCCCGGTGACGTCGAAGCCGCCGCCTGGGCACTTTCCCAGTACTGGTCCCGCTACCCGCCCGCTACCGTACATCTCGCCGTCGTCGATCCCGGGGTAGGAAGCGCGCGCCGCGCGATCGCCGTCGCGGCCGATGACCGCTACGTCGTGGCGCCCGACAACGGCCTCGTGACACGGGTCGTGCGCGCCGCGGCCGCCTGGCGCTGCGTCGAGGTCAGCGATCCGGCCTACATGCTGCCGCAGCCGTCGTCGACTTTCCACGGGCGTGACATCTTCGCTCCGGCTGCGGCACACCTGGCTTGCGGCCTGCCGCTGGAGAGGCTGGGGCCGCCGGTCGAGAAGCCGCGCCTGCTATCGATCGATCCGCCGGCCAGGCGCGGGGCGGCGATCGATGGCCGGGTCGTCCATGTCGACCGCTTCGGGAATCTGATAACGGACATACCCGGCGCCTGGGTCGACGCGTCCTGGCGG
>JASFTY010000117.1:0-9981 GCA_050050535.1 Gemmatimonadales bacterium
ACTCGGCCTCGAGCGGGAAGAACTGGAACGCGATGTTCAGCTTGCCCTCGAACTCAACCTTCAGCTCCATCAGCTGGTTGTACAGTATCAGGCAGTCGGAGCACAGCAGATCCCCGTACTCCACGATCCGGACCGGTGCATCCTCGAAGTTCTCCGTCGACCGCACCGTCCAGAACGGCGAGACATAGCTCGGCCAATCCACTATCTCCAGGTTGTAGAACTCCGCCACCGCACGCGCCGCCACACCGCCCGACTGGGCCGTGCGCCGCGCCTCGGTGTACTGCGCGAACCCGTAAGTCCCGGACAGACCCAGCACAGCGAAGACCGTCAACAGCTTGAACGACGGTCGCAGCCAGCCGGCTGCGATTCCTCCCTCGCCGCCGAGACCGTACCTCCAGAACAGGAAGAAGCTGACCAGCGAGAACACATAGAAGCCGCTGCACAACAGGCACAGGCTGCGATTAATGAAGATCGCATAGACGAAGAGCGCGACCACGCCGACCGCGTTGATCAACGAGATGAACTTGTTCGTTCGCTCGAAGCTCACCGACGGCACGACCACGCCTAGCGCGACCAGCAGCCCGACCATCATGCCAAAGTAGCCGAGCGGTACACCGGCGATCGCCGCTATCCCGGCGTAGGCCGAGCTGTCACAGTTGAAGAAGGCGCTGATATCGCAGAACGAACCCTCGAAGATCGTCTCCGGGAAGTTGGCGGCATAGTAGTGTTCGATCGTCAGGATCGAGAAGACGACCATCCCTATCCCCGATGCGAAGCTCAGGAGCCGCGGCACTGTCTTTCCAACCATGGTCAGCGATCTCTGCATCTATTCCTCCTCCAGGTCGACAGAGTCGAACAGGCGATAGAGCTCCCTCGGAATCTCGCGCTCGATCGCCTGGCGGTCGCTCGGCCTCCGGTACGTCGGGTTGCCCAGCCCGACCACCACCGTCACCACGACCTGCAACACGATGAACGACGCCGCCAGCAGGCGCCGCCACCGCATACCGGCCAACAGATTCGCCCCGAGCCATGCGGCCACCGGGATGCAGGCGGCGGGCAGCGCGATCACCAGGTGCCAGCCCTGCACCGGTGCCGGCGCGATGACCGCTACTATGCCGATGGCGACTAACGTCGACAGAACGTAGTGCCGGACCCATTCCCGACCGTCGGCCCCCGGTTCGCCGCCCCGGCGCGACCGCCGAAAGTACAGCCACGAGGCGACGACCGAAACCGCGACCGACGCCAGCGCCAGCCCCGCCACCACCGCCACCGCGACATCGAGCCCACCTTCCGCGGTCTGACCGGCGCTGCGGATCCCCCGCCCGATGTCGGGTGAGCCCAAGCGAAACCAGTAGAGCGCCGCCTTCAAGACGTTGCTGACCTCCAGGGCGACCGGCGGCAGGTGCTCCCACCTGGCCGGCGCCAGCCCCGGCAGCTCATCCCGCAGGTACGCCAATACCGTGGGGATCAGCGTCAGCGAACCAGCGACGACGCCGGCGGCCGCGCCCCAGAAGCTCAGCCGCACCTTCCGCTTCAACAGCAGGACCGCCGCGGTTACGACCAGGATCAGGAACGACGCATGGATCTGCATCGTCAGGACCAGGGTCGCGCCCAGGACCGCGCTCGCCACGGGCCGTCCCTGCTCGCGCAGCCGATAGAGGCAGGCCAGGTGAATCGCCGCCGGCAGGAACACGAAGCACGGCTCCCACAGGACGCCCGAGTGGTGGAGCCGCCAGGGCGACAGCCAGTAGACGGCGAGAAAGAAGACGGCCGAGGTCGGCCCCAGAGCCCGGACCAGGGTCAACGCGAGGACGACCACGGCCACCAGGTGGGAGATCCCGATGAACAGAGCGGGCGCCCGATAGTCCGGCCAGATCTCCAGCGGGATGCCGACCAGTAATTGCAGGAACGATCCGGGAATCCTGCCGCCGCCGGTCATCGCCTTGGCGAACGGCGACAGCCCGCCCGTCTCCGCGAATTCCAGACCCAGACCCAGCAGCGTTATCTGGTCTTCGCCGACCCAGCCCCGGGACCACAGGAAAAACTGCAGCACGGTACCGAGGGCGAGGATCGCCAGCGCCGCCAGCCGCAGTGTCCGCCCGCTGTCGGTGGTCTCCAGATCCGATTCCATAACAGTCCAGGTGGCAGATAATTCCGAGCAAGATAGAGCCGGGCCCGGGTCCGGGCCAGAAACGCTCTTTTCACCAGCGCGACGCGCGAATAGGTTGGGGTACCGGAAATCCCGAACAGACGGGCCGCGCCCGGTGCGGCCCCCGATCCACAGATCGATACGGCCCCCAGGGAGGATCAATGGCGAGCCACGAACCGCACAAGATCAAGACCGTCCGCTTGTTGTTCTGGCCTACGATCGACGAGCGTAAGAAGTACCTCGCCGAAGCCGACTTCAACGTCTGGAACCTGACGCCCACGCAGGTCACCTTCGACATGTGCTCGTTGGGCGCCAGCGCACTCAGCCAGGAACAGCTGGCCGGCCAGCTGATCGGCGACGAGGCCTACGCCGGCTCCCGCAATTTCCAGGCGCTCGAGACCGCCGTTCACGAGGTACTCGGTCACACCTATGTCTGCCCCACACACAACAACCTCGGCTCGGTCAAACTGATCGTCACGACCATGGTGCCGCCGGGATCCGTCGTGCCCAGCAACGCGCGCACCAAGCTCGATGTCCTCGACCCCCTGGAGATCCCGTATCCCGACACCCGGAATCACACGGAACTGGTCTTCACCGGCAACATGGACCTCGAGAAACTGGAAGAGATACTCGAGGCGGGTAACGTCGCGTTCGTCGGACTCCAGGCGTTCGCCGATGGGCAGCACCCGTTCAGCCTCGAGAATCTGCGCGGCGTCCGCGCGTGCGCCGACCAGCACGGCAAGCGCCTGATCTGCGACGCGTCCCGAGTCATCGAGAACGCGTGGTACATCCAGCGACACGAGCCCGGCCAGGCCGATCGCTCGATCGCCGAGATCGTCAAGCAGATCGTCAAGACCTGCCACATCATCCTGATGGACGGCGCTCAGGACCCCAAGTGCAATACCGGCGGAATACTCACCACCGACAACCCCGACGACCACGAGAAGTTCATGAACGAGGTCGTCGTCTTCGAGGGCCTGCACACCTACGGCGGCATGGCCGGCCGCACTATGGAGGTCCTCGCCCGCGGCATCATGGAGATGTGCGACGAGGATGAGGTCCACTGGGTCATGCGCCAGACCGAGCGCTTCTCTCAGAGGCTACGCGACGCTGGCGTACCCCTCGAGCGCGGCTGCGACGGCGCCTACATCATGGCGGACCAGTTCCTGCCGCATATCAAGAAGCACCAACAGGACACCCTGGCCGCCGCACTCTACTTGATGTCCGGTATCCGCGCCACCGCCCAGGGCCTCGTCGGGCGCGATAGACTGCTGCCGGTCCAGGTCCCGCGGCTCGCCATGACCAACGAACAGCTCGACCAGGTCGCCGACGCCATCATCAGCCTCTTCGCCCAGCGCGACAAGGTGACCGGGCTCCAGGCGTCAACCATCGGCAGCTGGCGTGACCAGATGGAGTATCAGTGGGTCTTCCCCACGCTCGAGCCCTACACCTTCGACACGTTCCCCTACACGATCGATACGATCGAGAAGGTGGCCGTACTCACACGCGGTCAGCGCGAAAAGGCCATCCGCGCCGCCGGTTATAACACCTTCCTACTGCACTCCGCCGACGTGACAATCGACCTGCTCACCGACTCGGGCACCTCGGCGATGAGCACCGACCAGTGGGCAGCCTACGACGCCGCCCGCGCCAGTGCCACGAACAGCGACGAATACCAGCGGCTCGTCGAAGTGCTGCAGGACCTCACCGGCTACGAGCACATCATCCCAACACACCAGGGGCGAGCCGCCGAGCATATCATCAGCCAGATCTGCATCAAGAAAGGCCAGCTCGTGCCCGGCAACATGTACTTCACGACCACGAAGCTGCACCAGGAGCTGGCCGGCGGCGTCTTCGTCGATGTCATCGTCGACGAGGCCCACAAGCCCGAGAGCGACTTCCCCTGGAAGGGGAACATCGACCTCGGCAAGCTCGAGGCGTCGGTCGACCAGCACGGGCCCGCGAAGATCGCCTACATCTCGTTCGAGCACTCAGTCAACATGGCCGGCGGCCAGCCGTGCAGCATGGACAATATGAAGGAAGTCTACGAGTACTGCAGCTCGCTCAGCATCCCCGTCTACTTCGACGCCACCCGCTTCGTCGAGAACGCCTACATGATCCAGACCCGTGACCCTCGCTACCACGACACCAAGATCAAGGATATCGTCCACGAGATGATGCTCTACGGCGATGGCTGCACGGTGAGCGGCAAGAAGGACTTCCTGATCAACATCGGCGGCGTCCTCTGTTTCAAGGACGACACCGACCTCGCGAACAAGGCGCGCGAGTTGATCCGCATCTACGAGGGCAACATCACCGACGGCGGACTCGCCACCGGCGACCTCGCCGCCATCGCACGCGGTATCGAGGAGATGGTCGATGACCGCTACATCCGGTCGCGCGTCGAGCAGACCCAGGTTCTCGGGTCGCTGCTGCTCGAGATGGGCATCCCCATCGTCACACCCCCGGGCAGCCACGCTATCTTCTTGGATGCCAAACGGTTCCTGCCCCAGATCGACCAGGACGAGTTCCCCGCCCAGCGCTTGGCCGCCGAGATCTACGTCGAGACCGGCGTCCGCGCCATGGAGCGCGGCAACGTCTCCAAGGGACGCGACCCCGAGACCGGTGAGAACTACCGGCCGGCGCTCGAGCTGGTACGGCTCACCATCCCGCGCCGCGTCTACAGCAACGATCACATGAAAGCGGTGGCGGAGGGGATCAAACGGGTCCACGACCGCCGCGACGAGATCAAGGGGCTCAAGTTCGTCTACGAACCGTCGAAGCTACGCTTCTTCCAGGGCCGCTTCGAGTCGCTATAGAATACGAGTCACAGCGCGTCGGGCTGCGACAATCTCAGCGCAGCCCGGCGAAGTCCCCGCTCGCCGCTAGTACCTCGGCTCGATCGTACGGCGAGTCGAAGTCGAACCCGAACAGCTCGGGGTCCTCGCCGATGACCGCGGCGGAGACTATGCTGAAGATGTAGTCGTACGTCTGCTGCGGGATCCGCTCGCGGTATTTGGCGAACAGCTTCCAGAAGTTCCGCTCGCGCGGGCTCTCCGGCAGCGAGCGGACCAGACGCAGGATGTTCGACTCGCCCCAGTTGTACGACGCGATCACCAGAAGACCCGACGCTTGAGCGTCGGTCGTGTACAGCCGCCGCAGGTAGCGCGCGGCTGCCCGCGTCGACTTCTCGAAATCGTGCCGCTCGTCCAGCGGATCGGGCCGTCTGATCCCCACCAGGGGACCCGTCTTCAGACCGTAGTCACGCGCGGTACCCGGCACGAACTGCCACATCCCCTTGGCGATCCCGAACCGCGTCTCGGGACCCGTCGCCTCCACTCTCAGGTCGCTCTCCTGCAGCGCTAGGTAGAAGAACTCGGGTGGCAGCCCGTGTTCCAACATCGTCTCGGCGATCCGCTGACCGTAGCCGTGCCGCTGCGCTCGCTCCATGGCCTCCGCCAGCCGCGGCGATGTCTTCCAGAGCCTGACATACGTGAGAACCGCGTCCACGAACTCCGGCGGAACGTTGACCTCCGACTCACCGAACCGATGCGCCACACGGTATACGAGCTGCACCTCTTCCGGTGTGGCATCGCTGTAGACGCCCAGCTCCTCCAGGAAGTCCTGATACTGCTTCTCGAACTCCGCGTGCCGCGCCTGCTGAGCACGCCGCTCGTCGCGGCTGCCCGCCAGCTTCGCCAGCGCCAGCTCGATATCCTTCGAGGCGTAGAACAGATCCTCGGCGGCGGAGCGCTGCGCCTGCATCCGCTTGTGCAACAGGTAGGCGTAGCTGCTGGCGGCCAGGCCCACCGTCGCCACGGCCAAAAGCGTCGCAGCGAACTTCCGGGTCCGTCGCCGCTGCAGATTGGCAAACGCCCGGCGCAGCGCCGCCGTGTGAGCGCCGATGTCTCCCGGCGCACGCCGCGCGAAGTAGCGCCTCACGATGGCGCTCTCCGACGGCACGAGCGTGGGCTCCGCTTCCGCCGCCCCTTCCAGCCCCTCCGGCGTCAGCGTGAGCGTCGGGCCTTGAACACCGAGGTGCACGCGCGTCGGCCCACCCAACGTAACGTCCTCGATCCGCCGGCCGCCGACTATCGTGCCGTTCGTGCTACCCAGGTCGCGCAGCCGCCAGTTCCCGCCCTCCAGAACCACTTCGGCATGGTAGAGGCTCACCGAGCGCGCCTCGATGACCAGGTCGTTATCGGGCGCGCGCCCGATGCGGCACTTGGCGACGAACCGCCGGACCCCCTGCCGCCCCTCCACCAGCACGAGCACCGCCCGTTCGCCACTACGCTCCAGCGTCTCACCGTGCCCCGGGAGCGCAGTCATCGCCCTACACCTCCAACTGTTCCCATTCGCGCTTCACGCGAACTATGAGCTCCTGAAACCGCCGCTCGGCGCGGAGCCTGGCCAGGAACGGGTCATGCTCGGCGAGATAGGGATAGTTGAAGAACCCGCGCTGCACGGCGTTCTCGAGCCAGTCGATCGCCTGCCCTCGGTCATCCAGCATCGCGTAGAACGTTGCGCACCAAACTGACACCGCGGCGTCTCGCCGCTCCTGCGCCAAGAACGTCTCGGTCAGCAACTCGGGGATCCGATCCCGCTCGCCCCGCAGCGCGTACCCCAAGAACCGAGCGTTCTGGGTGTAGAGGTCCGATCCGCCCGACCGCTCGATCGGCTCCAAGAGTTCCAGCGCCTCCCTTGGCCGCTCCGTATAGACAAGGAAGTAGGCTGCCCACCATCGATACCACGGCAGGTCCAAGATAGCGGGCGACTCGAACTTCTTCGCCAACCCGGCGGCTTCGCTGAACTGACCGGCGTAGAAATGCACCATGCCCAGGAACACACCCAGAGGGTTGAGCGGGTCCAGCTCGACCATGCGGCGGGCGAGGGGAAAGGCGCTGGAGGTCCTACCGGCTAGAATGTAAGCCCAGCCCGACCAGTGGTGGATCTCGTGGTCATTCGGATCCAGAGCATGCGCGCGTTTGAGCCAGGGCAGACCATCCTTCCCGTTCCCGCGCAGGTATTCGATGACACCCAACACCACGTGTGCCAGCCCCGTGTCAGGATCGAGGCTCAGTGCCTTGTTGGCGTAGTCCTCCGCCCTCGCAAGCTCATCCTCGGGCTTGATCCATCTGCGCACGTACTCCAGCCAGACATGTGCTAGACCGGCGAGGAGCAGCGCATTGTCACCGACGATCGCGAGTCCTTGTTCGAAATTCCGCGCCGCCTCGTCAAGACCTCTTTCTGCGCTGTGCCAGATCGCAGCTCGCGCTCGAAGATAGCAATCGTACGCCTCGACGTCCGCGATCGGTCGCTTAGCGATTTGCCGGTCCTCGGCACCCGTCAATTCCAGTTCCAGCGCGTCTACGATGGCGCGAGACACCTGTTCCTGCATGTCGAACACGTCGTCCAGCGCGCCGCTGTACTTCTCGGACCAGAGGTGGGCATCTGTCACCGCGTCGATCAGCTGGGCCGTGATCCGCACGCTGTTCGCCGCCCGCCGAACGCTACCCTCCAGCACGTACCGCACGTTCAGCTCCTCTGCGATCTCCGGAACCTTCTTGCCCGTGCCCTTGAACGCCATCGCCGTTGTCCGCGAGATCACACGCAGGGCCCGCACCTTCGAGAGGTCGGCGATCAGCTCCTCCGTCAGCCCATCGGCGAAGAACGCGTTGTCCGGATCGGGGCTCAGGTTCTCGAACGGCAGCACGACGACCGACTTCAGCCCCTCCACGTCCTCACCCGCATCCGCGGCCAGCGCCTCCGCGAACTCCCGCGCACTCCCGAACCGGTCGGCACGCTCCTTCGCCAGCGCCCGCACCAACGCTGCGTCCACCGGCTCCGGAATCGCCGCCCGCAGCCGCCGCGCGCTCGGCACCGGATCACTCAACCGCTTCGCCAACACCGCCATCCCCGTCGGACCCGTGTGTGGCGGCTCGCCCACCAGCATCTCGTACAGCACACACCCCAGACTGTAGATGTCGCTCCGAGCGTCCGGCTCGCCTTCGCCCAGCGCCTGCTCCGGGCTCATGTACTCCGGCGTGCCCAGCGACAGCCCCGTCTCCGTCAGCCGTTCGCCGCCCGCCGCGCTCACCGCCAGCGCGATCCCGAAGTCCGCCACCATCGCCTCACCTTCGTGCAGCAGGATGTTCTCCGGCTTGATGTCCCGGTGGATCACTCCCTGGCGGTGGGCGTACTCGAGCGCCGAGGCCACCTGCTCGGTGATCCGCAGCGCCGCGTCTACAGGGAGCTGCGTCTCGCGCTCCAGTCGCCCCCGCAGCGACTCGCCCGCCACGTACGGCATCACGTAGTAGAGCAGACCGTCAGCCTCGCCGGAGTCATGGAGCGGCAGGATGTGTGGGTGGCTCAGCCGTGCGGTGACCTGGATCTCTTGCAGGAAGCGTTCGGCGCCGAGAGCGGCGGATAGCTCCGGCTTCAGGACCTTGAGGGCGACGCGGCGGTCGTGCTTCGGGTCATGCGCGAGATAGACCGTGGCCATGCCCCCGCGCCCCAACTCCCGCTCGACGCGGTAGCGCCCTACTATCTTCGGCTCACCGCTCACGTTTCATGGCCTCACGCATCGACCGTACGCTGTCTCTCACGCATGCGGTCCATCAGCGCCCGGAACCGCGCGTCATCGCGCAACGGCGCCAGGAACGGATCGATTGCGGAGAAGAATTGATGGTTCATGAACCCGAGCTCGAGGGTGTTCTCCAGCCACCGCAATGCCTGGTCGGTCTCGCCGATGTGTGTGAAGACGCCGGCGAACAGCCAGGATAACGTCCAGTCTACCTTCGCAACATCGAGCACGTCCGTCGTCGTGAACTCATGGCGAACGGCCTCGACGTCCCCGCGCACAGACGCCTCGAGTACGGTGCACGTCGTTCTCCATGACTCGACAGCCTCAGCGACCTGTCTGAGTCGTTGACAGGCCTCATCGGTGCGCTGCGCGATCGCCGAGAAGACGCCAAGCCAAAAGACGGTCACCGGTTCGTCGTGGGTCAGATCGACCACGAGGCGCGCCTGGTCGAGCGCCGTTTCGAAGTCTCCTTCGAGCAAGGCCACCCATCCTGGTGCCAGCCGGCTGGTCCAGAATAGCGGATCCAGTGACGCCGCTCGATCGGCATACCGACGCGCCGCGTCCATGCTCCCCGCAAGCCCGTAGAGCCAGGCGAGCCAAGCGAAGCTCACGCCGTCGGGTTGCAGCTCCGCAGACCGCCGGAGGTCCCGAACAGCTCCGCTGACATCACCCCGCTTGTAACGGATCAGTCCCCGCGAGCCCAGTCCGGCCGGGCTGTCAGGATCGAGGCTGAGCGCCTCCGCGACCCAAGAGTCCGCACGCTTCAGCGGCTCCTCGTCAAGACGAACCATTCCTTCCTGATGCAAGTAGTAAACCTCGGCGAGCGCCGCATAGAGCAGAGCGTTCGGGCCTACGATCTCTAGCGCCTCCTCGATCAGCTCGAGCGCACGGCCGAGCCCGCTCTCCGTCATGCGATACATCTCCTGTCGCGCACGCAGGTAGCAGTCGAAGGCCCGCACGTCGGGGAGCATCCGCACCGCCAGTCGCCGGTCCTCGTCACCCGTCAGCGTCACCTGCAGCGCGTCGACGATGCGACGCGAGAGCCGTTCCTGGAGATCGAACACGTCCTCGAGGCCGCCCGTGTGCTTGTCCGCCCAGAGGTGCGTGTCCGTGCTCGCGTCGATCAGCTGGGCCGTGATCCGCACGCTGTTCGCCGACCGCCGAACGCTACCCTCCAGCACGTACCGCACGTTCAGCTCCTCTGCGATCTCCGGGACCTTCTTGCTCGTCCCCTTGAATGCCATCGCCG
>JASFTY010000118.1:0-9898 GCA_050050535.1 Gemmatimonadales bacterium
ACGGTCATCCCCCTCGTCTGGGCCACCGCTTACTGGTTCCGGGTGAACGTGCGACGCTCGTACCGCGACATTCGTGTCCGGCTGGCGCGGATCAACGCGTTCCTGCAGGAGCGGATCACCGGGATGAGCGTGGTGCAGCTGTTCGGGCGCGAGGATCCGGAGTTCGAGAAGTTCCAAGAGATCAACGCCGATCACCTGCGTGCACATCTGCGCTCGATTCACTACTACGCCCTCTTCTGGCCGCTGATCGAGATCGTAGCGGCTGTCGCCGTCGCGCTCGTCCTCTGGTACGGCGGTATGAACGTCCTGGAAGGCACCCTCACCGTCGGCGTCGTCGCGGCTTTCCTCCAGTACGTCCGACGCTTCTATCGCCCGATCCAGGACCTGTCGGAGAAGTTCAACATTCTGCAGGGCGCCATGGCCAGCTCGGAGCGCATCTTCAAGCTGCTCGACGCCGAGCAGACGGTCTCCGACCCGCAGCGGCCGCGTCAGCTGCCGCGCCCGCTGCACGGCGCGCTCGAGTTCCGCGACGTATGGTTCGCCTACAACAAGGCCGGCCACAAGGACGACGACACACCGCCCGACTGGGTGTTGAAGGGCGTATCGTTCACCGCACATCCCGGCGAGCGATTGGCCGTCGTCGGGCACACGGGCGCGGGGAAGACGACGCTGATCAACTTGCTGATGCGGTTCTACGACCCACAGCGCGGCACGATCCTGCTCGACGGCGTCGACATCCGCGAGCTCGAGCAGCGTCAGCTGCGGCGCGTGATGAAGCTCGTCCTCCAGGATGTCTACCTGTTCAGTGCGAGCGCCCGCTTCAACATCCGCATGGGCGACGAACAGATCTCGGACGAGCAGGTGGAAGCGGCGGCACAACGCGTCGGCGCCGACAGCTTCATCCGGCGCCTGCCTCAAGGCTTGGACCAGCCACTGGGCGAGCGGGGCTCGAGCCTCAGCGTGGGCGAGCGACAGTTGTTGTCGTTCGCACGGGCGCTCGCCTTCGACCCCCGAATCCTCATCCTCGATGAGGCGACCAGCTCGGTCGATTCCGAGGTCGAGGCGCGGATCCAGTCGGCGCTCGAGGAGCTGATGCGTGGCCGCACGAGCCTTGTCATCGCGCACCGGCTGTCCACCGTGCAGAATGCCGACCACATACTCGTCATGCACCACGGCGAACTGGTCGAAGAAGGCTCGCACGCCGAGCTGCTGAAGCGCGGCGCGCTGTACGCCCGGCTCTACGAGCTGCAGTTCGCCGGCGAGGCCGTAGTTTGATCGGTGTGCAGTATGCGGTGTGCGGTAAGTGGCCAACCCCAAGACTCAACCTGTTGCAGCTGAATAGCGGTGCCGACAGATTACGTCGATCGATCCTCGTGACATCATTCCTAATGGGAGCAGGACTGTGGAATACTCACGGCTCATCGCGCTAGGCGCTCTGTGCGCGGCGGTCGCATGCTCGTCTGGGCCTCCGCCCGAGGCGCCGGCCCCCGAGGTCGGCCGCGCGCCCGCGGCCCCCACGGTGGCGGCGATCACAACCGCCGACCTCGAGATGCACCTGACGGCGTTCGCCCACGACTCGATGATGGGACGCGAGTCGGGGAAGCTGGGCAACTACCTGGCCACCGAGTACCTCGCGGCCGAGGCGGCGCGCCTGGGCCTCGAGCCTGCCGGCGATGACGGGACGTACTTTCAGACGATCCCGCTCGTCCAGCGGGTGCTGGACCCCGAGGCGTCCGTCGGCGTTGGCGGTGTGGAGTTCGAGGTCGGTTCCGACTACCTGCCCGTACCCGGGATAGGCGGCATGCTGCCTTTCGGCACCGCAGGCTCGCTCGATGGCGTCGAGACAATCTTCGCCGGTCGGGCCAGCGACCAGACGCCCTCGCTGACCGCCGAACAGGTCGCCGGCAAGCTCGTCGTGCTCGACGCGCCGATCGGGCCCGATGGCGAGGCGGACCTTCAGGCGTGGAATCCCTTCGCGCTGCGCGCGTACAGTTCGGCGGCGGGGATCGCCGTCGCCCTGCTGGAGTTGATTCCGCCAGCGTGGACGCGAATGCTGGTGCGCCCGCAGACCACGCTGGGCGGCAGTGAGGCGCCGCAGGAAGGCCCCCTCGGCATGATCATCACACGGGAGACGGCGGCACGCCTGCTGGGCGGCCCGATCGAGGGCGCGTCGATCGGCGATACCGGCCCGGCGGTCGATGGAACGTTCCGGTTCGTCGAGCGACCGGCGGCCCATGCGGCGCGCAACGTGGTCGGCATCCTGCGGGGCAGCGATCCGAACGTACGCGATCAGTATGTGGCGATCGGCGCGCACACCGATCACGTCGGCACCACCGCACGACCGCTCGATCACGACTCGGTCTGGGCCTTCAACCACATCGTGCGCCCGATGGGCGCCGAGAGCCCGATGCGTCAGCCGACCGCCGAGGAGGCGGCCACGATCCGCCGACTGCGCGCCAGCTTTCAGACCATTCGCCCCGCGCGACTCGACTCGGTCTTCAACGGCGCCGACGACGACGGATCCGGTTCAATCGCCATGCTGGAGATCGCCGAGGCCTTCGCCAACGCCGACAGACCGCCAGGCCGCTCGATCCTCTTCGTATGGCACACGGCGGAAGAGAAGGGTCTGTTCGGCGCTCGCTGGTACACCGACAACGCGACGGTCCCGCGCGACTCGATCGTCGCGCAGCTCAACCTCGACATGGTGGGGCGCGGCAGCGAGGATGACATCGAGGGCGGCGGTCCCGGCTACTTGCAGCTCATCGGATCACGGCGGCTGTCTACCGAACTGGGGGACCTGGTCGAAGAGGTGAACGCAGCCGGTGGGTTCGGCTTCGAGTTCGACTACCAGTACGACGCCGACGGCCATCCGCAAAACTACTACTGCCGCAGCGACCACTGGATGTACGCGCGCTACGGCATCCCGGTCGTCTTCTTCAGCACCGGCAGCCACCAGGACTACCACCAGCTGACCGACGAGTCACGGTACATCGACTACGAGAAGCTGCGCGATGTGTCGAAGCTCGTCTACGCGATCGCCCAGAGGATCGCCAAGCTCGATCACCGACTCGTGGTGGACAAGCCGAAACCGGATCCCAACGCGCCCTGTAGACAGTGAGTAGTAATCAGTGATCAGTAATCACTGATCACTTTGGAGTAGTCCCAGCACAAGCTCCGCGTTCCGCTGCCCGGCGCCGAGGTTCGCCTTGACGTAGTCGAGCGCCGCAGTGCCCGCCCTGCCCCGCGCAGCGGCGTCATCCAGCCAGCGGCCGAGCTTGGCCTCCAGCGCCGCCCAGTCGCCCACCGAGAGCGCGCCACCCCGCTCGATCAGCTCGCCGGCTTCGCGGGCGTTGGAGTGACGTGGTCCGAACAGGACGGGGGCACCCAGCGCCGCTGGCTCCAGCACCGAGTGCAACCCGCGCCGGCCGAAGCCGCCGCCGACGTATGCGATGTCGGCCAGCGCGTAAAGCTCGCTCAGAACTCCGACCTTGTCGACCACCACGACCTCCCCCGAGCTGGGAGCGCCACTCTCGATCTGCGACAGCAGGGCGTGGCCCAGCTCGCCCATCTTGAGGTGGGCCTCTAGTCGGGTCAGATGATCTTCAGTCGGCTCGTGGGGAACGATCACCGCCCGCAGGCCGGGGTGGCGCCCGCGTAGGTGCGCGAGTGCGCGCACGAGGTGCCGCTCGTCCTCGGGCCAGGTAGAGCCCGCCACGAACGTGAGCCCATCGTGACCGGCGAGCAGCGAGACCGGCGGCTCGGCACGGTCGATACCCTGCGCCCGTTCCCAGACCTGATCGAAACGGGCATCGCCGGTGACCTGTATCCGCGTCGCCGGCACACCGAGCTGCGTCAGCCGCGACGCGTCCTCCTGAGAGATGGCGCCGACGACATCGAGTCGCTCGTAGGCGGGGCTCAGGACGTTGCGGGTCGGCCAGCGCAGCCGCGTGGAGTTAGGCGGCAGCGTGGCACTCACCAGAGCCAGCTTCACGTCGCGCCAGCGTGCGACGCGGGTGATGTTGGGCCAGACGTCCACCTTGCCGAAGACGAACACATCCGGCTTGACCGCCTCGAGAGCCTGCGTCACGTCGGCAATCACATCGAACGGCAGATAGTCGGCGTTGTCCACCGGCAACTGGGTCGCCAACTTCTCGGCCGACGGAGAGAAGAAGCTGTAGAAGATCTGAAGCTCGGGCCGCAGCTCGCGCAGCGCTTGAATCACCGGTCGCGCCTGTAGCCCCTCGCCCACCGAGGGAGCGTGGATCCAGACGAGTGGCCCATCGCGACGCTGCTCGCTGGCCCACCGCTCGATCCGCCCGAGCAGATCGCGCCGCCCTTCCACGCTGCGCTTCATCTTCTCGGGCAAGAAGGGCGTGCGCGGCAGCAGGGCACGGCCCGCCTCGGTCCCCCAGTCGTAGAGCACCTCGCTGAGTTTCATGGAGTCAAACTGAGGTAACCGCACGCCCACGGCAACGCCGGGCTCCTCGGGGCTCGGCCTCTGGAGACCCCGTCGGCCGCCCGGCGAGCACGGCGCCGGTATCACCTGACAAGCGTGATCGTTACCTGATCGCCACCTGACCGCCACCTGATCGGCGCCCCTTAGACTACGCTTCAAGGAGGCTCGCCGCGATAGCGTATGCTCACTCCTCCGGCAGGCTTCCTCCTTGAAACCCTTGCTTCTCCGACCGGAGCAGCGCAGCTCGAGACGGCGAGCCTCCAGCATCTCGGCTGCGCTGCTTGCTTGGTAACCCCCCGTCGGCCGATCTTTCCAACGGTCACGTCCCCTCAACCGAAGACCCAGTGCGATACATAGGTAACAAGCGCAAGCTGATCCCCTTCATCCGGCGGGGCATCGACGAGCTGGGCATCGTCGGCGCCACCGCCTGCGATCCCTTCGCGGGCACGGCGTCGGTGGGCCGCTTCCTCAAGGCCCACGGCTACGCGGTCACGACCAGCGATATCATGTCGTTCAGCTACGCGCTGCAGTGGGCCTACGTCGTGGTGGACCGGCCGCCCCGGTTCCGCAGGCTCGCAGACACAGTCCGGCCGCCCGACGACCCCCTGCACGCGGTGATCGATCACCTCAACCGGCTCGAGCCCCGGCCCGAGTTCATCTTCGAACACTTCTGCCCCGAGGGCCGTGCCGGCTCCCAGCACGAGCGACGTTACTTCACGCCGCTGAACGCGGCCAAGATCGATGCGGTGCGAAGAACGATCTGGGAGTGGCAAGCGGCTGATCTGCTCGACCACGATGAGCACTTCGTCCTGCTCGCCGCCCTGCTCGAGGCCGCCGATCGGGTCGCCAACACCACAGGCGTCTACGCCGCCTACGTGAAGAGCTGGCAGCCGAACGCCGAGAAGCCCCTGCGCCTGCGGCCGCCGCGCCTGGTCACCGGAACCGGGCGCGAGTGCCGCGCCTACCAGCTCGACGCCCTTGACCTGATGCGCGAGCTCGCGCCCTTCGAGCTGCTCTACCTCGACCCGCCGTACAACACGCGGCAGTACGCCGGCTACTACCACATCCCGGAGATCATCGCGGAAGGTTGGTACGGCGAGCCACCTAAGTTACGTGGCAAGACGGGTTTACCCGAGAGCGGCAGCAAACGTTCGGACTGGTCGCGCCGGGGGCGCTGCGAGCTCGCCTTCCAAGAGCTCGTCAACACCGCGCCCTGCCGCCATATCCTGATGAGCTACAACAGCGAGGGCATCATCTCGGAGGAGTGCATCGAGGACACGCTCTGCCAGCGCGGGCTCCCCGACACCTACCGCCGTCTCGAGCAGAGTTACAAGCGGTACCGGAGCGATCGCGACAGCGAGACGCGACGCTACAAGGGGGATCGCGTCACAGAGCTCCTCTATTACGTCCGGGTGACCTGAGACGAGATGGGCCTGGAACGCGCGGCTGGGTCGGGGTTAGAATTAGGCCGAATCGATCTTTCCGGGACTCGCCGGGTTTCGGCGGCCCGAACGGACCCGACGGAGGTATATCCGTGTCTCCCCTGTGGCTCAAGCAAGGCGGTGAGCGTCGCAGCGGTACGGACCGCCGCACTGGCAAGGAACGGCGCAAGCGGGGCCGTCGTGACGGTCGCCGCAGCACCAGCGAACTGTACCAGAGCGACCTGGACCGCCATCTCTGGTCCTGGGCGAGCCCGGGAGCGAAGCGGCGGCGCAAGGAGCGGTCGAAGCGGGCGCGGCGGCGTCGGTTTGCCGGCGTCGTAGCCTCGGCCGCCGGCGCGTTGAGCGCCGCAGGCCTCTCGTACATCCTGTACAAGCGGCTCCGGGAGGATGAGCTCCCGGCGGATCCCGAGGGCGCGGAGGGCGACCTGGACGAAGCGGACTTCGAGGAAGACCGGTAGGCGGTGGGCGGTGGGCGGTGGGCGGTGGGCAGTAAGCGGTAGGCGGTGGGCAGTAAGCGGTAGGCGGTGGGCAGTAAGCGGTAGGCGGTGGGCGGTGGGCGGTGGGCGGTGGGCAGTAAGCGGTAGGCGGTGGGCAGTAAGCGGTAGGCGGTGGGCAGTAGGCGGTGGTCGGTGAGCGTGCGGATCTGGCTTGCCGGCCATTCTTTCATCAGTTAGTTGTCAGTTACCGGTTACTGGCAACTGATCACCGATCACTGATTACTAGCCGACATGTCCACACATCAGAGCGTCCAAATCCTTCAATACAACGCCTTCACCGATCAGCCGTTCGCCGGTAACCCGGCGGGCGTCGTCATCGACGCGCCGGGGCTCGACGACGAGGCCATGCAGCTGATCGCCCGGCAGATGAACCTGGCAGAGACGGCGTTTCTGGTGCCGCCGTCATCTTCGGATGCCGATGTCAGGCTCCGCTGGTTCACACCGGGCCAGGAGGTCACGCTCTGTGGGCACGCCACCATCGCCGCCTTCACCGCCGCCACGGAGCACGGCCTGTTCCCGTGCGAGGCGGGGCAGGAGCGGGTACTCCGGGTAGAGACGCTGTCGGGGATCCTGCGGATCCGGATCGGCGAGCGGGAGGGGGCGGTCCGAGTAGCGATGCAGATCCCGGTGCCCGGCTTCGAGCCGCTGGCGGTGGACCGGCCGGGCTTCGCCGCGCTCTGGGGCGTGAGCGAGGCTGTACTGGACGGCGATTGGTGGGCCCTTCCCAGCACGTACTACTGGTTCGTCCCTGTCCGCGACCGAGCCGCGCTAAATTCGCTGACGCTCGACAGCGAGGCGCTGGCCGAGATCGGTCCGGGCGCCTCCTTCGCCTTCTTCACCAGCGACACCGTCGACCCGGACTCCCACTGGCACCTCCGCTTCTTCGCGCCTTTCCTCGGTGTGCCGGAAGACATCGTCACCGGCAGCGCCCAGGGACCGATGGGTCCGCTCCATCTGCGTCTCACCGGCGCGCCGCGCCGGGACGGCTGGACGGAGCTCATGGGCGAACAGGGAGACCTGCTCGGCCGGCCGGGGCGGGTCATCGTCCGGGTTCACAGTGTGAACGGGGTGGTCGATGACCTCGAGATCGCCGGTGGGGCGGTGGCAATGTTGGAAGGGAGGATTGTTGTTGGGACGTGAGAGGTAGTGAGCGCTAGTGCTCCCTGGCTCTTGCCTCTCGTCCTATGACTCTCCGGCATCAGGATCCGTATTCCAGCGCCGCCACCATTCCTCCTCTTCCTCCTCCTCCAGGCGGCGCGCGTGCTCGTCAACGATGCGCTGCGCTTCCAATACTTCAGGAAGATCGTCCTGTTCGCCGAATAGCCGACCGGTGACGCGAACCTCGTACTCGAACAGCCTGGCCCGCAGGTCACCCATGATCTTGATCAGCTCGGGAGTCGCCTCCAACAGGTCGCCCTGCTCCTCCAGTTCGACGATCGCGCGGGCGAGATCGATGAGCTGCTGCCGGAGCTCCTTCGGGTCGATCTGGTCGGGTTTCTTCTTCATCCGTCGCCCCTTCCCGTTAACGAGCCTCCCAGCGGGAACCGCCGGGCACCGGCTGCTACCTTCTTCTACCCTTCAAACGGATTATGTGCCCCGCAGGCTCCCGGATCGCTGGATCGCGTCCGCCACGGTTGAGTATAATACTCCAGAATCAAATCGTGAGTAACGGATAGTCAAGCACTATGGCACGTCGCACCGGCACCGCGACACTACCGCTGCACCGAGGGCGGGCACCCCGCTGGCTCTTCCAGCGCATGACCGAGCTCGCCCGCGCGCTCACCGAGGCGCTCGTCATCGAGCACGGCGCCGCCAGCTTCCTCGAGCGGCTCGCCGACCCGTTCTGGTTCCAGGCCTTCGGCTGCGTGCTCGGCTTCGACTGGCACTCCAGCGGCGTGACGACCACGGTGTGTGGCGCCCTCAAGGCCGGCCTGGCGGGAGCGGCGACGGACACCTCGATCTACGTGGCCGGCGGCAAAGGCGCAGCCTCGCGCAAGACACCGGACGAGCTGCGCGCCGCTGCCGCGACGCTGGGGCTGGACGGCGAATCGCTGGTCTACGCCAGTCGCATGTCGGCGAAGGTCGACAGCGCCGCGCTCCAGGACGGCTACCAGATCTACCACCACTCCTTCTTCCTGACGCCGGCCGGCGATTGGGCCGTCGTCCAGCAGGGGATGAAGGAGTCCGACCGGTCGGCGCGCCGCTACCACTGGCTCTCGCGGCGGGTCTCCGATTTCGTCTGCGAGCCGCACGCCGCCATCTGCTCCGACCGGCGTGGCGGCGCCGTGCTCAACTTCGTCGCCGACGAGTCGGCGGGCGCGCGGAGCGCCGCGGCGGAGATCGCCCGGGAGAAGCCGGTGATCGTGCAGCGCGAGGTGGCCGACATTTTGCGCCTGGAGTTGCCGACGCGCCATCAGCTGGACATCCGGCAGGATGTGCGGCCACGTAACCTGGGCAAGGTGCTACTCACGACCTATGAGGCACAGCCCGCCGACTTCGAGGCACTGCTGGCGCTCCAGGGGGTCGGCGCCAAGACGATCAGGGCCCTGGCACTGATCGCCGAGCTGGCCCACGGCCGGCCGGCCAGCTTCCGCGACCCGGCACGCTTCGCCTTCGCCCACGGTGGCAAGGACGGTTACCCTTATCCGGTCGACCGGGAGGGCTACGACCGTTCCATCGAATGGCTGCGCGATGCGGTCGGTCGCGCGCGCCTGGGTAACACCGATCGCCTGCAGGCAATGCGGCGACTCGCCGACTGGGAGGCCCGGTGAAGCGCCGGTCCGTGGTAATCGCCATCCCCATCGCCATCGCCATCGCCATCGTGCTTAGCGTGTCGTTCACTTCCTGCTCGCCCGGCTACGTGATCCGTGCCGCTTGGGAGGAAGCCCGCATACTCGCGCGTCGCCGCTCGATCAGCGACATGCTGAACGACCCGACGCTGGACATGACGACCCGGGCCAAGCTCGAGCTCGTCGTTCAGGCCCGCAGCTTCGCCGCCCGCGACCTCGCGCTCGACGTCGGCGACAGCTACACCTCGTTCTCAGACATCGGACGCGACACCCTGGCGCTGGTGCTGTCCGCCAGCCCGGTGAACCGGTTGGCCGCCCACACCTGGTGGTTCCCCATCGTCGGACGCGTACCCTACAAAGGGTTCTTCAGCCGCGAGGCGGCGGAGCGCGAGGCACGACAGCTCGAGGAGCGCAACTACGACACCTACCTGCGGCCTACCGCCGCCTTCAGCACCCTGGGCTGGTTCCCCGACCCGCTGCTCTCGACGGTGCTCGGCCAGGACAGCGTGGGACTGGTGGAGACGGTGGTGCACGAGGTGACGCACAACACGCTGTTCGTCAGTGGGCACGTGAAGTTCAACGAAAGCTTCGCCAACTTCGTCGGCTCGGTCGGCGCCATCGAGTTCTTCTGCGGCCGCGGCTATGACGAGAGCCTCTGCGACCTGGCGACGGCGCGCTGGCACGACACGGTGCGCTTCAGCGTGTTCCTCGACC
>JASFTY010000119.1:0-9855 GCA_050050535.1 Gemmatimonadales bacterium
GCTCCGCGAGGGCCGCCCTGATTCGCTTCGGATCATCTTCCATCGGACCTCAAGATGTCCTCTCGTCCCTGCGGCCGCCAGACACCCTTATCTCCGGCGAAGTCACCGGCCGCCGCAACGAGGCTGCGCGACTTGGCACCGCCTCCTACATTACACGCGTTCCACGATCCGCACCCGTCATCTACAGGAGGTCGCGATTATGAACCGATGCCTAGCGGCGCTGCTGACGCTCAGCGCGGTACTCGCCTGCTCGGCGCCCGGCGATCGAGCCGCCACGACTACGGAAGATGACATGATCGCTGTCGCCCGATTGATGGCGACCCTCGACCGCATCCAGGCCGAAGCGGACCTCGAGGAATTCCTCGCACTACTACCGGAAGACGCCGTCTTCATGCCGCCCGATGAGCCGGCGATCGTCGGGCGCCGAGCGATCGCAGAATGGTACCGGAACGTCTACGACATCTTGCAATTCGACATAACACACGAGCCGCTCGAGGTCGACACCTTCGGCGACATGATCATCCAGCGCGGCAACGCTCGCGGGACGATGACCCCGAAAGCCGGCGGCGAGCCGATCCCATTCGACAACAAGTACCTGATGGTGCTCGAGAGGGGAACGGACGGATCGCTTCAGATCTGGCGAGCGATTTTCAATAGCAACGGCACAGTAGGCGGTGGACAGTGAACGGTATGCCGTAGGGCATCTACCGCCAACTGCCTACTGCTCACCGCCCACCGCTTCCGGGATCATCCACCTCCACATGCCCAATCCCAGCAACGCGTTGACCAGAAAGTGGGCGCTGATCGCCGGCCACAACCCCGCGCCCACGATCACCGGCAGGCAGAGCACGTAACCCATCAAAAACGCGCGCACCACGCCCGCCTGACCCTGGTACCCGTGCAGCACACCGAAGGCGAGGTTGGCAACCAGCGCCGCCAGCCAGCCGTTCTCCAGCCAGCCGCTCAGCCCGGCGAACAGAAAACCATGATAGGCAAACTCCTCGCACAACCCGGCGCTCGCCGACACGCCGAGGAAGGCCCAGCGCTCCTCCGGGCTTGTCGGCATCAGGTGGTAGGTGAGCGGTGACTCCCGGATCCCCAACCGCGCCGCACCACGGCTGATCAGATAGTTGCCCACCAGCGCGCCGGTCGTCGCGGCCGCGGTCCACCCGACGAACGAGGCGAGGCCGGTGGCGTGCAGGCCGATTGCGGAGACCGGGAGGCCCTCGGCCCAGAGTACGAACCCCGCTAGGCCGCCCAGGATCACGATCCCGATGATCGCCGAGGAATAGAGCGCCCGCCGCGGCGGTAGCTCCAGCTCACGGTCCGTCGGCTGTAGCAGCGCCAGGAACGGCACGCCGACCAGCAGGAAGAAGACGTAGAGACGTCCTGCCCAGCCGAACTCGACCGACGGGCTGAGATCCTGGAAGATCGAACCCAGTTCGCTCACTCGCCGCCCCTATCGCTCAACCGTCCCGCCGTCCGGCGCCACGCTCCCCCTTGCCCCAACCCACTACCCGGCGCAGCATGGTCTCCATGGCCGGCAAAATCGAACATACCGCCCCACGGCTCAAGCAGCTGCTGAGGGACGCCGCCGACCCCGAGAAGCGCGAAGGCCAGCTCGCCTACTTCAAGGAGCCGATTCGCTGTCTCGGCGTCCGCGGGCCCGACATCCACCGGATCGCCGCGCTCGCCGCGAAGGAGTACCGCGGCGCCAAGCTCGGCCTGGACGAGGTCATCCGGATCGCCGACCGCCTTTGGCGACCCGGCATCCTCGAGGAGCGCGCCCTCGCCGTGTTGATCGTCGCCAAGTTCAACCGGCAACTCGAGCGGCGCCACTGGGGCCACTTCGATGGCTGGGTCGACTCGCTGACCAATTGGGCCGAGACCGACGCCCTCTGCACCAAGCTGCTCGACCCGCTGCTCAGGAAGGAGCCCACCCTGGTCAAACGCCTGACGCCCTGGACGCGCAGCGAGCTCCGCTGGCGTCGACGCGCCGCCGCCGTGGCCCTCGTCTACATCGCCCGCCACGGCGGCGAGCACGAGGCCGCCTTCCAGATCTGCGACCGCCTGGCCGCCGACCGCGACGACATGGTGGAGAAGGCCGTCGGTTGGCTGCTCAAGGAGATCTCACGCACCCGGCCGCGGGAAGTTGCCGCCTACCTGGCCGACAACATCGACGCCCTATCGCGCACTACGGTGCGCTACGCCTGCGAGAAGCTGCCACCGAAGCTGCGGACAAGAGTCATGAATACCTAGCTTGCCTATCCAGACGACAGCCGACAACCGATTCTCTGCTTCCCTCCGACGAGCGACACCCGACGCTCCACGCTCGTCAGGCCAGCACACTTGAACGTCGAAGGTTGAGCGCTGAACGTCGCTCGTCGAAGAACAGCCGGAACTCGATAGTCGGGTGTCCGCTGTCGAATGTCCAGGATCTATCAGTCTCTCATTCCCCCCGCCGATACACGACCTCGCCTTCCACCATCGTCATGTCGACTCTCACATCCTCAATGTCGACAGGGTCGATGTTGAAAATGTCGTCCGAGAGCACGACTAGGTCGGCATAGTACCCGGGCTCGAGCCGTCCCAGGACGTCCTCGAGGGAGCTCGCGTAGGCGGCACCGGTCGTGTAGGCGGCCACGGCCTCAGCCACGCTGATCTTCTGCTCGGGCACCCAGCCGTCGGGGTTCGCGCCGTCGAGCGTACGGCGCGTGACCGCGGCATAGATCCCCAGCAGCGGGTCGATCGGCGCCACGGTCCAATCGCTGCCGAAGGCGAGCTTCGCACCAGTGTCGAGCAGGCTGCGGAACGCGTACGTCGTCTTGACCCGCTCGGGCCCGATCCGCTTGGCCGCCCAGCGCCCGTCGTCGATCGCATGGTACGGCTGCATAGACGGGATTACCACGTCTCGCGCGATCCGATCGATCGCCTCGCGCGTCAGGTGTTGCGCGTGCTCGATGCGGAAGCGGCGGTCGCGGGGACCGTTGGCCGCCGCTGCCTCCGCGTAGGCGTCGAGCAGCCAATCGTTGGCGCGGTCGCCGATAGCGTGGATGACGACCTGAAAGCCCGCGGCGTCCCCCGCCGCGATCCACCCTTTGAACTCCGTCGTGTCGTCGATCACTACGAGGCCCGAGCTCTCCGGCTCATCTTCGTACGGCTCGTAGAACCACGCCGTTGTCGAGCCGAGCGACCCATCGACGAAACCCTTCAGTCCGCCCCAGAACAGGCGATCGTCGCCCCGACCCTCCCGTTCCACATACTCTACCAGCCGCTCCCAGCTCGCCAGCGGCACCACGCTGTACACACGAATCGGTAGCTCGCCGCGGGCCCGGGCACGACGGTGGGTCTCGAGATGCCCCCACGTCCCCATGTCCGTGATCATCGTCACCCCCCGCGCCACCGCGTGCTCGATCGCGGCCTGCAGAGCGCGGTCCTGCTCCTCCTCCGAGGGCGGCGGCATCACATCGGACACCAGCGTCATCGCGTCATCCTTCAGGATGCCGGTGGGCCGGCCATCGGGGTAGCGCACGATCGTTCCGCCCGGCACCTCCGCCGTCTCCGCCGTGATCCCGGCCAGCTCCAGCGCCCTGCCGTTCGCCAGACCCATGTGACCGTCCAGCCGGGCGACGAACACCGGCGTGCTCGCCGTCAGCGAGTCGATCCAGTCGCGCCGCGGCAGCTCGCCGCCCCACAGCTCGTGGTCCCACTGACCGCCGGTGACCCAGCCGTCGGGATGCCGCGCCGCGAACTCACCAATACGCCGCGCGAACTCCTCCGGCGTCGCCGCGTCACGCAGCTGCACGCCCGCCAGGTCGAAGCCGCCGGCCACGAAATGCGTATGGCTGTCCATCAGACCCGGCACCACACGACGACCGGCCAGATCGATCCGCTCGGTCGGCGCGCCGGCCAGCTCCTCGATCTCCGCGTCGCTGCCCACCGCCAGCACCCTTCCGCCCGCGATGGCGATCGCAGTCGGCGCCTCGCCCGCCGCGATCGGCGACTCCGGACCATACCAGATCAGTCCACCGCTCAGGATCAGCTCCGCTTCCACGTCCGGCCTCTCGGCACAGCCCACCAGCAGCGCCGCCATCGATATCGTTAGCCCATTACGCAGCTTGACCATCGTTGCACCTCCCGAAGACACTAGCGCTGTTGCCTAACCTGCAGCTGCGACCCGTTCGTCCGCCCATCTCCTATACTGCTAACCCCCGCTCCGCTCGGCGATGATGCGCGCGAGTGCGGGCGCCTCGATGTTCCCACCACTCACCACCACGGCGACGTTCTCACCCTGCACCGAGACCACGCCGGCGAGCAGCGCCGCGATCCCTACGGCGCCGCCACCCTCGACGACCAGCTTGTGCTCCGTCGCGGCAAAGGCCATCGCATCGCGGATCTCATCCTCCGAGACCAGCACGTACTCGTCCACCAAATCGCGGACCAGCTCGAACGTATGACTATTGTCGAGCCCGATGCCGCCCGCCAACGCGTGCGCGATCGTCTCCTCCTCAGGGTAGGCGATCGGCTTGCCGGCCTCGAGACTCTCGTGCATCACCCGGGCGTTCGCCGCCGAGACACCGACCACACGGTACTCCGGGTTCGTTCGCTTCAGCGCCAGCGTGATCCCGGAGATCAGCCCACCGCCCGACAGTGGGGCGACAACGGTATCGAGGAGAGGTAATTGCTCCAGTAGCTCCAGCCCGATCGTGCCCTGCCCGGCGATGACCAGCGGGTCGTCGAACGGGTGGACAAAGACCAGGCGACGTTCTTTCTCGAGCTGGAAAGATCGTTCCTCCGCCTCGTCGTAGGTCTTGCCGTAGAGAA
Organism: Gemmatimonadales bacterium; assembly: GCA_050050535.1. Lineage (GTDB taxonomy): Bacteria > Gemmatimonadota > Gemmatimonadetes > Palauibacterales > KS3-K002. Next base: position 4,825 of record JASFTY010000119.1, read on the forward strand.
CGGTCTCCGCCCGGTGCCGCCGGATCGCCGCCAGCTTGGTCGGGTCGACCCAATCGGGCACGCACACCACAGCCGGTATGTCCAAGAGGTCCGCGACGAACGCCACCGCGCGGCCATGGTTCCCGCTGGAACAGGTGACGATCCCACGCTCCCTCTCACTGCGTGTCAGCGACAGGATCTTGTTGGCCGCACCGCGGACCTTGAACGAGCCCGTCACCTGGAGATTCTCGAGCTTCAGCCAGACGTGACCGCCCGTCCGCTCGTCGAGCTCCGGCGAAGCGAGGACCGGTGTCTCCACCGCGATCCTCGCGATGGCCTCACGGGCGGCCTTCAGATCGAATTCGGTCACTGATTCGTCCCCCCTCGCACGACCCGAAATCCACGGTACCCCTCCGCCGCCTGCGTATCCCGGCCCTTCGCGTCCGCCGGCTGGTCGGCGCTGCCGCCCATCAGTTCGCCTTCACCGCCGGCCCCGACGACCCACTCGGCGACGTTGCCGCCCAGGTCGAAAACCAGCACCTCGTCACCGCAGCTCCGGAAACTAGCCACCGCCTTCAGCAACGGAGCCGGACCCGGCAACTCGGCGATTCGCTCCCGCAGTCGCGCCGCATCATCCGGGTTGGCCGTATAGCCGGCCCAGTAGTCGAGCGTGTTCTCGGCCCCGCGTGCCGACTCGTAAACCGCCTCCATTTCCTCCGCCGTGCCCAATCTATACGGCTCGCCGGTGCGGCGTGACAACCACTCCACGTAGGCCGTCGCCGCACCGAACGTGATACCGCTGGCCGGGTAATCCTCGGTCCCCGGCTCGTACGCGTAGCTCCGGTCGAACTCACCGTACTGCGCACGCGTCACCTCGAAGCGGCCGATCTCGAGCCCCATGTACTCCACCAGCTCGGGTAGTAGCGTACCGTGCTGTAAGCGGCCGTAACGGCCGTCCGATCGTGCGATCCCCACACCCTTCAGCGCCTCGGCCAACGGCGAGCCGTCTTTCAACGCCTCGTTCTTCGGCTCGTATGTGCCGAACAGGTACATGTCGAACCAGGCAAGGTCCTCTTCCACCTTCCGGCGCTGGTGGGCCAGCTTGCCGATACTGTGGGTCTCGCCCGGGAAGAGAATGAACTTGACCGGCACGCGGCCGATCTGCTGAAGGGCACGGAAGTGAGACCAACCCTGATCCGTCGGCACGTTGCGGTCCTCGGTCCCGAAGTAGATGATCGTCGGCGTTTGCACGTCCTCCATGCGGAAGAACGGCGACAGCTCGATGTAGCGCTGCGGGTCTTCGTAGGGTACAGCCCCGAGGTAGTAGTCGTCGTACGAATGACCGAAATCGACATTGGCCCAATCGTTGATCCACTCCACGTCGCCGGCGCCCGTCGAGGCCACCCGATAACGCGGATTCCGCGTCGTCAGCTCGATCGACAGGATCGCACCGTAGCTCCAGCCCAACGTCCCCAGCCTCTCGGGATCCACCAGGCCGCGCCCGATCAGATAGTCGACACCGCTCTCCAGATCGACGGTCGCCAGGCTGTATAGCTCCCCGCAACAGATCGATTCCACCCAGTCCAGTCCGTAGGACGAGCTGCCGTGATAGTTCGCCCTCAGCACAAACGTGCCCCTCTGGTTCAGCAGTACAACCGGCCGCGAATACGTCATGCTCCACGAGTCGCGGTCGGCGCTCGCCGGCCCCCCGTGGATGACCAGGGTGAGCGGGTAGCGCCTGCCTTCCTCGTACTCGAGCGGATAGTACAGCAGCCCCTCAACCGCCTCGTTCCGGGCACCCACCCAGTGCACGATCTCCACCCGCGGCTTCGGCTTGACCGCGAACGACGGGTTCAGGTTCGTCAGCTGCTCCTCGTTGCGGATGCGCGAGCCCCGCAGCTGCCCACGATAAAGCTGGGCCGGCGAGTTCGCCGTCGAGTACGAGTAAACCAGCGTCCGTTCGTCCGCGCCCAACTCGAAGCCCCAGATGTTACCGACGTGCCTCCCCTCGATCAGCTCGCGCCGCCAGCCGCTACCGCGCCGCCTGTAACGGGCCGGCGTCAGGTGCACCCCGTTCTCCAGCAGGGCGACGAACCCGTCCGACGTGACCGCGTAGTCGAAGCCCAGCCCGCGATCCCATTCGAGGTCCACAAGCGTCGCTTCACCGATCGCCAGATCGTAATACATCAGCACGTCGATCGTCGCCGTCCGGTAACGAGGATGTGTGGTCGAATCGTTGACCAGATAGAAGCCACTACCGTCCTTCGACCACTGCACGTTGCCAGGGATGACCCGCGATCCGTCGAACACCTGGCGCCCCACACCCACATCGAGATCCCACAGATAGGTCACCGGCGCAACTCGGCCGTCGTACCCGTAGGAGAGGCTCCGGCTGTGCACCGCCACCGCCCGCCGCCCGTCGGGCGACAGCTCGAAGCTGCGGATCCAGTCAGCATTGTCCGTCAGCCGCGTCACCTTCTTGTCCTTGACGGAGAACGCGAAGATCCGCACCGGTGGCGCGTGATCCGTATCCTCGACGACCCGAGAGGTATCGTCGCGCCGCTCCGTCTCCCGCTCGTACAGTGTCGGATCCTCCTCAGCGGTGAAGACGATCGTATCGCCGTCCTTCCACTCGTACGAGCGGATGCGCCGCTCGAAGCTCGTCAGCGGCCACGGCTCGCCGCCCGCCGGGTTGATCGACCAGAGCTGTGAGGCAGCCGCATCCCCGTCATTCCTCGGCAGCGGCCGCGAACTCATGAACGAGATCAGTTCGCCAGACGGTGTCCAGCGCGGCGAGGAGTGCGAGTAGTTGCCGCGCGTCAGCTGGATCTCGAGATCGCTCGTCAGGCTGGACAGGTACAGGTTCGAGACCTGCCGGCCCTCGGTCGCATCCATCGTCGACTTCACCCAGACGACCCAGCGCCCGTCGGGTGAGATCTGGTACTGGCCCGCCGACTCCGTGAACAGGATGTCATCGATGGTCCAGGTGCCGGCATCCTGTTGAGCGCGACCGACCTCGGCCACGGCGGGCAGGCCGACGATCACGAAGGCGAAGACGAGGAGGATGTGCGGCTGATGACGGCGGCTCGCTTGCATCGCTGGGCTCCTTCGGGCTGTCGAGAATCGCGGGGCTCGGTGAGGCGCCTGCTAATCTAGGGTCAGCAAACGGACCCGTCCATGCGGATGAGGGGGATCGTCGGGCAGGAGAGGTCGTCGGGGCCTTCGGGATTCCACGACGTCCCTAAAACGCCGGGGGCGCCGCCAGGCGCCCCCGAGACTACCTCGCTGTCGACCGGCATCGTCATTTACGACCGCCGGATCTGAACGCTGCCGTTAACCGTCTTCACTACCAGCTGACGACCACCGTCCCCGATCGTCCCCCTCACCTGTCGCGGCGAAAAACGGCCGTGCACGGTCAGCGGGTAATCGCTCGAGATGTGGCCGTTCACCGTTGAAACGCTCACGTCGCAATCCAGGTCGCCGGGGAACTCCAGGGTGACGCTGCCGTTGACCGTCGTGAAGTCCAGCGTCCCCTCCCAATCGGACCGGCCCATCGACACGGTAATCGAGCCGTTGACCGTCGTCGCCTGCGCCAGCACGGAGGTCGTGACATCGATGCCACCGTTAACGGTGTGCGCCTTTACCTCGCCCTCCAGGCCGAAGGCCTCGACATCGCCGTTCACCGTGCGCGCGATCAAGTTGACACCCGCTGGCACGCGGACGACGAAGTCCACACTAACATCGTTCTCGTTCACGTTCATCCGGCCACGGCTGCCCGGACGGCACTCGTTCGGCTCATCAGGGTCATCGCTGGGATACACGGCGCAGATCGTCACGCCGTTCGCATGCTCCAGCACGACCATCTCGATCTCGTCCGGATCGTCGCGCCTGCCGTGCAGCCGGGCCTCGACCCCGACCTCATTGCCACGAGCCAACTCGGCGCTGATCTCGCCGTTGACGCCCTTGATCTCGATGGCATCGCCGCGGTCGACCCGACCGCTCCAATTCCAGTCGCGATCCTCGGCCCCCGACCGGCTCGTCCCCGGCAGCGGCGCCCAGGCCGCCAGTGCCAGTGCCAACGCCATTACCGCTATCCTACGCATAGTGCTCATCTCCCTGTTGCCTGCCATCGATCCCGCCGTATGAGATACCTCCGTGGCCCACAAGGTTGGAACCGGGTCCTCGGGGGCACACCAGGGCGCCTAACGCCTGAGCAATTGGATATCCCCGTCGAACGTATGCAGCTCCAGTCGCGCGCTGCCGTCACCAACGATGAAGCTGAACTTCCGGTCACCCTGCGCGCCTGTGATCTGAATCGGGAAATCCGCCTCGAACTCGCCGTCAAAGGTCGCCACCTCGATCGTAGCGTTCGTGCCTGCCGGAATCGTCACAATCACATCACCGTCGTGCGAGGTCAGCTTGTAGCGACCCTCGTCTCGGATGCTGCCATCGTACACCACATCGCCGTCCACCGTCTTACCCTCGACGATGCTGCCCTCGATTTCCTCGAGTCGAATCTCGCCATCGATCGATTCCGCGTAGACGTCACCCTCGAAACCGACGACCATGACCTCGCCGTCCGTGCCGTTCGCCTCCAATCGACCGCTCGAGCCCGTCACTCTCAGATCACCCTCGACCGAGTGGATCGTGATATCGCCCGCGCAATCACTGATCTCGATGTCGCCTTCCAGCGTCTCCACGCGTACACCGTTCTGGGCGCCGGTCACCGATACGTCCGACTCGAAACCCCACACATCCACCGCCATCGCCCTCGGAATTGTCAGCTCGTAGTCGACCTCCTCGGGAAGACCGTGCCGCGTCTCCGACTGTATCTTTACCGACCTATCGGACTGGATGATCTTCACCCGATCATAGCTCGAGTAGCTCGCCTGCACACGGACCTCGTTCCGGCTCCACGTCCGCACGATGACCTCGCCCGCGTGGTTCCGTACTCCGAGCACTGCGCTCGGATTCACCGCGAACGTCGTGTCGAGCTCCGCGTCCTGCCCGTAGCCTCGATCCTCCCAATCGTCCCAGTCGTAGCGCCATTCA
>JASFTY010000120.1:0-9848 GCA_050050535.1 Gemmatimonadales bacterium
GATGAAGCGCACCAAAAACAACGAGGAGTTCCTGAATTCAATGCAGGAAGGATAGAACGTCCATTCCCGAAGCCGTTCGGGAATCCTCGAATCCCGAGAACTCCCGAACGACTTCTCTATTGGTCGTCCAGACCTTCGTACTCCGGGTTCACTACCAGGCGCCCGCTCTCTTCGTCCAATACCTCTCGATCCCACGGAAAGACCACCTTGCCCTCGGCCGCCAGCGCGTAGTAGTCAGGCTCGTAGCCACCGACGTGGATCAACGACGTCGCGGTGCGGACCTCGGCCGGGCCGACATCCCGAACCGCGGCGAGCGCCAGCCGCAGCGTCTCACCGCTCTCGCAGATCTCGTCAACCAGGAGCACGCGACGATCCGCCAGCTGCGGCGGCGCCGCTGAGAGGATCTCCGGGCGGCCGAGGCGCCCTCTGTCGTTCTCGCGCCGTGTGATCTTGATGGCGTAGAACTCCCTCTCCAGCATAGCCGCCACCACCGCGCCCGGGATCACGCCTGCCGCAGCAATCCCGACCACGACTTCCGGATCGTAGTCCTGTCCCACGCGAAGAGCGAGCGCACGGCACAGTTCGCCAAACAGCTCCCACGACAGCTCGAACGATCCCGTCTCGGGGACCTCGGGCAGAATCGGCTGATCCACGATGATCCACCTCCCGTGCGCTAAGTTACAGCCGGCCGGCAGCGAAGTGCTATCTAATAAGCTCCCATCACGGAACTGGCAACCGACCAAATATTCAGCTGTCCCCGTTCCTACTCGTGATCGTAATCGTGTTTGTTGCCCCGCGTGGTCGAGTAGGAGTACGAGTACGATCACGAGTAAGGCCGAGGTGCTTGAGGGTGGGAGGTCCAGCCCTTAAGTTGATTATGATATTGAGGGATCTCCGCGCCGACCTTCGAGGTGGAAGAGGAGTGGGGTTGTGGTCAAGGTCGAGAATCCGCGCCGCGAGCGCATCGTCGAGCGCTTCCTGGAAGAAGAACTGCGCGAGTCGTTCATCGACTACTCGATGAGCGTGATCGTGCAGCGCGCACTGCCCGACGCGCGCGACGGTCTGAAGCCCGCCCAGCGTCGTATCCTTTACGCCATGCACGAACTGGGACTCGCTCCCGAGCGGGCCCACAAGAAGGCCGCCACCGTCGTCGGCGACGTGCTGGGCAAGTATCACCCTCACGGAGACACGGCGGTCTACGACACACTGGTGCGCATGGCGCAGCTTTTTTCGATGCGCTGCCCGCTGGTCGACGGCCAGGGCAATTTCGGATCGATCGACGGCGATCCCGCCGCCGCCTACCGTTACACGGAAGCGCGGCTCGCGCGCCTCGCCACCGATCTCCTGCGGGATATCGACAAGGACACGGTCGACTTCAAGCCGAACTTCGACGGCCGCCTGCTGGAGCCCGAAGTGCTGCCCGCCGCCTACCCCCAACTGCTGGTCAACGGCAGCGATGGGATAGCCGTGGGCATGGCGACGAAGGTGCCGCCGCACAACCTGCGCGAGATGGCCGCCGCAGCGGAGCAGCTGCTGGCTCGACCGAACACGTCGCTCAACAAGCTGCTGGAGATCGTCAGCGGCCCCGACTTCCCGACCGGCGCCTACATCTGGGGTGAGGAGGGCATACGAGAGGCTTACCGCACCGGGCGCGGGCGTATCGTGATGCGGGCGCGCGCCCACGTGGAGGCGGGTGCCTACGGCAAACCGTCGCTGGTGGTCACCGAGCTCCCCTATCAGGTGAGCAAGCAGCGGGTGATCGAGGCCATCGTGCAGCTGGCGCGCAACGGGAAGCTGGCCGGTCTCACGGACCTGCGCGATGAGAGCGACCGCGACGGCGTGCGGATCGTGCTCGAGCTCAAGCGCGATGCCAACCCGCGGAAGATACTCGAGAAGCTGTTCCTCAAGACGCAACTGCAATACACCTTCGGCGTCATCATGCTGGCGCTGGTGGACGGGGTCCCGCGCCAACTCAACCTCAAGGAGGCATTGGAGGTCTGGATCGCCCACCGGCTGGCGGTGATCGTGCGGCGCACGCGCTTCAACCTGGCGAAGGCGGAGGAGCGCGCGCATATCCTCGAGGGGTTGCTCGTCGCCCTCGACCGGATCGACGAAGTCGTGCAGATCATCAGGTCCAGCCGGACGCCGGAGACCGCCTCGAACAACCTGCGCTCGGCGCTCAAGATCAGCTCTAAGCAGGCGGCGGCGATTCTGGCGATGCGACTGAGCCGGCTGACCAACCTCGAGACGCGGGCCCTCAAGGAGGAGTTCGACCAGGTCTCGCGCCGGATCAAGACGCTGCAGGCTATTCTGGCGGATGAAAAACGCCAGCGCGACCTCGTACGGCGAGAGCTGGGCGTCATCGCCGAGCGATTCGGCGACGCCCGACGCACCGAGATCCTCTCGGGCGAAGGGCGCTTCCCGCTGCCCACGGGGGACGCGGCGCAGGAGATGCAGCTCTTCCTGACCCACCACGGCTACCTGAAGGCGCTCGCCGCACGCAACGCAAAGGACGACGGCGGTTTGGCGGCAGCGGAGAGCCTCGAGCAGGGGCGCGACGACTTCGTCACCGATTCCTGGAGGGCCAAGTCCGACGACCAGCTGCTGGCCTTCGCCGCCGACGGCCAGGTATACGCGACGCAGGTAGACGACCTGCCGCAGGGTACGCGCTCATCGCGCGGGAATCGCGTGCGCGACCTGCTGGAACTGGACGAGGACCCGGTGGCCGTGCACACGGTCCGTGACTTCACCGACGACCGCTACGTCGTGACTGTCACCTGCGCGGGTCGCGTCAAGAGAACGGTGCTCTCGGAGTATAGAAATGTACGCAGCGGCGGTATCATCGCGGCGGGCGTCGAGAAGGGTGACGCGATCGTCGATGTCCAGATCACGGACGGGCAGCGCCAGCTCATCGTTGCCACGCTCAAGGGCCAGGTGATCCGCTTCGACGAATCGGAGGTGCGGCCCATGGGACGCTCCGCCAACGGCGTCAAGGCCATGGCCCTCGCCCGCGGCGATCGAGTAACCGCGTTTCTCGCTCCGCGCCGCGACGCGACGCTGCTCGGCGTCACCAGCGAGGGCTATGTCAAGGTGATAGAGGTCAACGGCCTGCGCGCTCAATCGCGTGGCGGCAGAGGCATCCGTCTGCTCCCGCCGCGTCTCGGGGCCGGCGATCTGGTCGGCTTCCTCGACTTGTTGACCGAAGAGGGGGCGGTCGTCGTCACCCAGTCAGGTGATACCGTGCGCTTCGACGTTCCGGGCGCTGGTAACGGTGGCCGGGCCGTGAAGCCCTTCGTCCTGCCGCTGCACGGCCGCAAGCCTATCGCCCTCGCCCGCTCACCTATCCGGCGCCAGCCGCAGCGTGCTGGCGATGCCCAGATGAGCTTGCGCATTTAGGCTCCGGCGAGCGGCGGAAACGGAACCCGAACCAGACTGGCGATCCATGCAATACCGTACGCTCGGCAGATCCGGCGTTAAGGTCTCCACGATATCGCTCGGCAGCTGGCTGACCTTCGGTCACAAGACGGACGAGCAGGTCGCGCTGCAGTGCGTGCAGCGTGCATTCGATCTCGGCATCAGCCTGTTCGATACCGCGAACGTCTACGCGATGGGCCGCGCCGAGGAGGTGCTCGGCAAGGCACTGAGACCACTGCCACGCCACGAGTGCGTGCTCGCTACTAAAGCGTACCACCCCATGGGGCCCGGACCGAACGATCGTGGTCTATCCCGCAAGCACATCTTCGAGCAGGTACACATGAGCTTGCGGCGACTGGGCACGGACTACGTCGATCTCTTTCAATGCCACCGTTACGACGACGAGACACCGCTCGATGAGACGCTGCGAGCGATCGATGATCTCATCGCGCAGGGAAAGGTGTTGTACGGAGGCGTGAGCCTGTGGTCGGCGGAGAATATCGCCGACGCCGTGCAGATTGGCCGCGAATTGGGATTGCGACGGCTCATCTCGAACCAACCCGAGTATCACATCTTCCAGCGCGAGATCGAGACGAACGGTGTGGCGGAGATCTGCACCCGCGAAGGGCTCGGCCTGATCGTCTACTCACCGCTGGCAGGCGGCACCCTGTCCGGCAAGTACACTTCGGTCGATGACGTCCCGCCCGACTCGCGCGCCGCCGACCCGGCCGGTAAGGAGTTCATGGGGCCGTGGTTCACCCCGCAAGGGTTGGAGGTTGTCCGGCGGCTGAAGGGGCTCGCCGAGGAAGCGGGTCTGACGCTGCCGCAGCTGGCGCTTGCCTGGTGCCTCCGACGTCCCGAGGTCACCTCGACCATCGTCGGCGCCACCAAGGTCGAGCACGTCGAGGCCAGCGCTGCGGCCGCCGGTGTCGAGTTGAGCGAGAGTCTCGTTGCAGCGATCGATCGGATAACGGCAGGCTAGTCGCGCCGCAGCGGCTCCAGGAAGATCTCCATGACGCCGCCACAGACGGCGGGACTCCACGACAGGTGGTCGTCGGTCAGCTCCACGCGGATCAGCCTCGGCACACCGGTCTCGATCACTTCCTCGGCCGCCATCAGGACTTCCGCCTCACCGCAACCGCCGCCGATCGTGCCGACCTGGTCGCCGCCGGCCGCGATCAGCATCTTGCTGCCCGCTCCCCTCGGGGTCGATCCTTTGACGCGTATTACGGTAGCCAGTGCCATCCGCTCACCGCTGGCGGCGGCCCGGGCAACGGCGATATAGATCTCGCGATCCCCCATACTCATCGACCCTCCTGCGAACCACGGGCGTGCCGTACCCGGTCCAGCACCCGTTCTTCGTCGCTCAGCCTGGCCCCGCTTCCGCCTCTGCGCGTCGCCACGAGCTCGGCCGCGATGGCGAGTGCGATCTCCTCCGGCGTTTCGGCGCCGATGTCGAGCCCGATCGGCGCGTGTACGTTTTCCAGCCGAGCGGGTTCGACGCCGTCTCGCACCAGCGCCTCGAACGTGGCTCGCACGCGGCGCCGGCTGCCGATCATCCCAAGGTAGGCGGGTCGCGAGTCCATCTTCAGCAGCTGCAGGATACAGTCGTAGTCGAACTTGTGCCCGCGGGTCACCAGCACGACGTAGCTGTCGGGCCCGACCGCGACGCGGTCGAACACGTGGTCGAAGTCGACGACCCTGATCGACTCGGCTTCGGGGAACCAAACCGAGTGTGCGAACTCCGGACGGTCATCGGTGACCGTTACGCGAAAGCCGAGCATCGCGCCGAGCCGACAGAGCGACCGCGCGATGTGACCGGCACCGACGATGTGCAGCACCGGGATCGGATGCTGCGACTCGATGTAGAACTCCCACACGCCGGCCGCTCGCCCGATCTCCAGGACGGTGTGCTCGCGCACGGCCAGTGACTCACGGGCACGCGCCGCGACCTGCCCGTCCAGCTCCGGCCCGCCCAGCGTCCCGTGGATCGCCGACTCCGTCACGACCAGCCGGCGGCCGACCGCTGCACCCTCCGGCGCCCGTATTACGGTCACCAGCGCGACAGCCCCGTCACCCTCCTGTGCTGCGAGCGCCCACTTCGCGGCGTCCGCCGCCGTGATCTCTCCCTCGCTCAATCGAGCTCTCCCAGGTGCTCCCTGTAGTCTGCCGGCGTGTCGATATCGATGAGAACGCCGGGATCATCCACAGCCACGTCGATCAGATCGACGGCGTGCGACCGGACCACGGTGCGGGCCCCGTCCGGTAGATCTTCGTTCAACAGCTCATCGAACACGGCCGCAGCGAATAGCACCGGATGACCATGCCGGCCCTTGTGGGACACACGCACCACCGGCGCACCGCCATCCTCAAACGCTTCGATCAGCGCAGTCACGGTGCCCGGCTCGATCAGCGGGTGATCCACGGGAACCACGACCGCCGCCCGTGCCGCCGCCGGCAGCGCCTGAAGTCCGGCTCGCAGCGAATCGATCTGCTCGGCGCCGCCCCCGATCTCGGTCGCTCGGACTGTGGAGCCCGTGGTGAGGTCGGCTAGCTCGGGCTCGTCGACGCCCAGCACGACTACGATGTCCTGGCAGCCGCCCTCGCGAAGCACGCGCACGGCACGCTCGAGAAAGGTCTCGTGGCCGACCTTCAACGTCGCCTTCCGCCGGCCCATTCGCCGGGACCGGCCGCCGGCAAGCACGACTCCCGCAATCATCAGTCGAGCGCCAGCACCATCGACGCCACGCCTTCGGTGGCATCAACGCTCAGCGGGCCCGGATCGGAGACCCGGACCAGGGGGACCACCGCGTGCGCAGCGCCCGACGCCGCATCGAGGCCGAACAGCAACACCCGCTTCGGAACCCACTTGTCACTCCCGTGGATCCCCAGACGGATCTCGCCGGCATCGCTCGACGCCAGATCGTCCTTCGTGAACGGCACGTCCACCGGCATCTCGTAGATGTTGGCCGTGTCGATCTCCAGATCCGTCTGCGGAGTATCGGTGACGATATGATGCGCTACGACTCCGGCAGCCGTCTTGACGCGGACCCAGATCGGATCGTCCGTACCGGCGTAAGGCGCATCGTACGTAACGACCACCAACAACATGCGCCGCACGAGCATGTCGCCCGACCCGGCGAGCACGCGCCGGACAGCGGTCGAGGCAACGCCGACGCGCTCATCGCCGCTGAGCCTGGCCGTCAGTTTCATATCCAGCGCCAGCGGTATCGTGCCCTTCTCCCTCGACCTGGCCCAGACGAGCGCCAGCTCCGGCTCCCAGTGGCCGAGCTGATCGAAGCCGAGGCGGACTTGAAGCTCATCCGGGCCGAGCAGTTCGTCGCTGAGATCCTCCACACCCTCCAGCGGCAGCGCCTCGAAGTAGTAGAGGCACTCACCGCGCTTCAGGCTACCGACCGTCTCGGCCGACTTCATCTCCCGGTCGAGAAGATCGCGGCCGCGCTGAATGACCATCAGCCGGCCGGACGCCGAGGTCCCGCTCTTGCGTCCGGTCCGCGTTCGGATCGCGGCGGTAATCGAATTGAACGCGCCCATTGTACAGACCCCTGACTATCGGCGGCCGATGGCCGCCAGCATCTCTTCGACCGTGGTGAACTTGACCCGCGGCCGACCCTGCTCCTTACCCTTGGCATCCTCGAGTTCCTGGATACACTGCCAATCGGCCCAGGAGAGACAATCCGGCTGACCGCGGCGCACCGATTCGTCCGCCGACGCCGGGTCCGGTGCCTCCGGGCTCAGTATCGCGTCGGCCTCGAGGTCTGCTAGCATGCAGTCGACGGTCTCGGCGGCGCACGGCTTGTTGGTGCCGATGACCCCCGACGGCCCACGCTTGATCCAGCCGGCCACGTAGATCCCGGGCAGCGGCTCGCCACTCTCCGGATCGATGACCCGCCCCTTCTCGTTGGGGACGACGCCCCAGCGGTCGTGGAACGGTAGATCGGCAAGCGGCACACCCAGGTAGCCGACCGAGCGGAAGACGATATCGACGGGCAGCTCCTCGAACTGTTCGGTCGCCCGCGGGCGCAGCGACCCATCGTCGCTCGCGTAGAGCTCGTTTTTCACCAACTTCATGCCCGTAACCCGGCCGCTGGCGTCGCCGTAGATCTCGACCGGGGAGACCAGGAATCGCAGCGTCAACTTCTTCGGCTTGCCACCGGCGGGCCGATCGACGAAGCTCTGCAGGATCTCGATCTTCTTGGCCGCGCTCTTGTCGTCGCTATCCTCCAGCTCCTTGCGACTCAGCGGATCGAGCTCGACCTCGTCGGGCAGCACCTCGATATCGGCCCCCGCCAGCTCACCGAGCTCCTTGACCTCCGGGTTGGTGAACTTGGCTTGGACGGGCCCCCGGCGCCCAAGGATGTAGACCTCTTTGATGTTGCTCTGCGCGAGCGCTTCCGCTGCGTAGTCGGCGATGTCGGTGCTCGCTAGCTCTTCGGGCGTGCGACAGAGAATGCGCGCCACGTCGACGGCGACATTCCCGACACCGACAACCGCGGCACGCTCGACCGCGAGATCGAATTCACAATCTCGATACTCGGGGTGACCGTTGTACCAGGCGACGAACTCCGTCGCCGGGTGACTTCGCTCCAGATCCTCGCCCGGGATGTTCATCCGGCGGTCGGTCTGCGCACCGGTGGTGTAACAGATCTGATGGTAATGCCGCTTCAGGTCGGCCAGCCTGATGTGCGTACCGACATCGACGTTGCCGAAAAAGCGGAAGTTGGCGTGCTCTGCCGTCTTCGCGAAGACGCGGATCACGTTCTTTATCTTCTCGTGGTCCGGTGCGACACCGAACCTGACGAGCCCGAACGGCGCCGGCAGCCGGTCGAACATATCGACCTGAACCACGACGTCCTTCTGCTTGAGCAGCTTTTCAGCGGCGTAGAATCCGGCGGGGCCGGACCCGACGATCGCTACCCTCAGCGGCTGGGCATCGCTACCCGGTCGCGTCATGCGTTTCCATCCTTTTCCTAGACTTTACCTGGCTTTTGGGCCCGCCGGCCATGGGATAACACCCTATATCATAGGCAACGGCGGCGGCCCGGGCGACCCGGGCTCGGCCGACGGCGAGATGGGTTGTCGAGGCCGTGGCCCGACGGCTAGCTTGCAGCCCTGACCTCACAAACGGAGAGCGCGAGCCCATGAAACGAACGCTTGTTGCCGTCACCGTCGTTTCCGTCGCAACCGCACTCGGCACCACCGCCGCACCCGCTCGGGCCCAGGAGCGCCCGCTCGGCACGCTGCGCGGGCAGGCCGAGATCCAGCAGGGCTGGTTGCAGCTGCGCCTCGAGCGTGTGCTGCCGCGCCTGATGCGCGAGCACGGTGTGGATATGTGGATCATCCCGATGCGCGAGTACAACGAGGATCCCGTCTTCGTCGGACTCGTGTCGCCCACCACGTTCGCGGCTCGCCGCCGCACCATCTACATCTTCTGCGACCGCGGCCCCGAGGAGGACGTCGAGCGCATCGCCATCGGCGGCAACTCGCAAGGCGGCCTCTACCGTGTGGTCCGTGATCCCGATGCTGCCACAGGCGCTGCGGTCGGGCAGGAGCGCCAGGCCGAACCCTTCGGGCCGGACCAGTGGAACCTGCTACCCCCGATCGTCGAGGCGTGCGACCCCCAGACCATCGCGGTCAACACGTCGCACACCTTCGCCTTCTCCGATGGCTTGAGCGCCGGCGAGTGGGAGCAGATGTCCGCCGCACTGCCGGAGCGATACCGCGAGCGCGTCGTGCGCCGCGAGCGGCTGGCTCTCGACTACATCTCCGAGCGCCTGCCCGAGATGCTGCCCGTCTTCATCGAGATGACGGAGATCGCACACGAGATCATCGCCACGGCGTTCTCCAACGAAGTCATCACCCCCGGCATCACACGCACCGAAGACGTGAGATGGTGGATGCGCCAGCGCATCAACGACCTCGGGCTCGAGACCTGGTTCCACACTTCGGTCGACGTGCAACGGCGTGGCGGCGTCGAGTCATCCAACCCGGTGATCATGCACGGCGATGTCCTCCACTGCGACATCGGCATCACGGCGCTGGGACTCAACACCGACACCCAGCACATGGGCTACGTGCTGCGACCCGGCGAAACCGATGTACCGCAGGGCCTGAAGCAGGCGCTGGCCGCCGCCAACCGGCTCCAGGACATCGTGATGGAGGAGATGGAGCCCGGCCGCACCGGCAACCAAGCGTTGCGAAGAGCGCTGGCCCGCATGCGTGACGCCGGCATCGACGGCACCGTCTACAGCCATCCCGTCGGCGACCACGGCCACGGCGCCGGCCCGCTGATCGGCCTCTGGGACCGCCAGGAGGGAGTGCCCGGGCGCGGCGACGTGCCGATCCGGCCCAACACTTGGTGGGCCGTCGAGCTGCAGGCCGCCTCGCCGGTGCCGGAATGGGACGGCCAGCCA
>JASFTY010000121.1:0-9812 GCA_050050535.1 Gemmatimonadales bacterium
CCCGTCTTCGCGTCATCGTCGTGGGCGTGGCCGACTGCTATGCCGGGAACGGCCGTGAGGGTCGTATTGGGAAGGAGCGGGGGAGACATAGTCGGTGTGTCGGTAGTCAGTGATCAGTGATCAGTGATCAGTGGTCAGTGATCAGTGGTCAGTTGGAGTATCCCGGATCTTGCGTGGTGTAGTCTGTGATTGACTACTGATCACTGATTACTGGTCACTGATTACTGTTTACTACTGACTCGTTCCTGTCTTCCTCTCCACCTTCTCGGATCCGTTTGCCACCATGTCCGGGCTGTAGATGAACACCTTGTTGCGCCCAGCAGCCTTCGCCCTGTACAGGGCGACGTCCGCCCGATCGATCAGATCTTCGAGCGCCATCACGTCCGAGTCCGGGAAGCCGGCGACGCCGCCGCTCACCGTGAGCCGCAGTGTGCCGCCGCGCAGATCGAACTCGCGGCGACTGACCCCGTTGCGGATTCGCTCGGCCAGCTGGTGGGTCCCGTGGGCGCTGGTCTCCGGCAGGACCAGCAGGAACTCGTCGCCGCCGTAGCGGCCGACGAAGTCGGCCGTTCGTAGCGACCGACGCAAGACCTCGCCGATCGAGCGGAGCGCCGCGTCGCCCGTCGTGTGGCCGTGAGTGTCGTTGAGCTGCTTGAAGTCGTCGATGTCGAACATGACGACGCCGAGCAGGCGCTCATAGCGCGCCGCACGTTCCAGCTCGTTCTCGAGCCGCTCCATCAGATAGCGACGCGAGAGGCATCCGGTCAGCTCGTCGGTCTTGGCGAGGATCTCGAGCTGCTCCTGGTGCGAGAGGACGCTCTCGAACATGGCGGCGCGGTTGAGCGCCCGCACGGCGCCCTGCGCGATCGCCGAGGTGAGGCGAACCGACTCCTCGTCCAGCGCCGGCTCGTCAGGGCTCGAGCGCAGGAAGAAGACGCCGTGCTGGCCCTTGTCGAACGTGAAGGGTATGGCAACGATCGACTGGATATCGACCTCGATGTTCTCGGTCTCCCAAAGCGGCCGGATCTGCTCGAACAACGCCGACCCCCGCAGGTTCTTCACCAGCACGGGGGCGCCGGTCTCGACGGCCTGCCGGATCTCGGGATAGCGGGTGAGGTCGATGGAGAGGGCGCTGATACTCGGGTCGTCGTGCGCCGCGACGACCGTGCCCCGGTCACCGCCCTCCTGGATCATGATCATCGAGCAGCGTCGGATCTGGAAGAGGCGCGAGACGCGGCGAACCAGCATATCGAAGATCTCCTCGGACGACAGGCTCGCCGTCACATCGCGGACGATCTCGAGGACAATTCCGCTGGTGTCCGCCTCGCGCCGTGCCTCGCGGATCAGGCGCCCGCGCGTCACGTGGGCGGCGATTCGGGCCATCAGCTCGCCGATCTCGAACGGTTTCCGGACATAGTCGGTGGCGCCGGCCCGGATAGCGGCGGCGGCGTCCTCGCCCTGCGCTTGCGACGAGGTGAGGATCAGCGGGACGTCACGGGACCCGACGCGGTGGCGCACGTGGCGGACGATCTCTATCGGCGCCATCTCGCGGATCGACTCATCGATCACCACGAGATCGGGGTTCTGACTGGCGATATAGCTGAGCAGGGTGGTGCCGTCGCCGACGCTGCGGACCTTGTAGCCGTCCTCGCCGAGGGCATCGTCGAGCCCGGCCAGCGCCTGCGTGCCGTCATGACCAACCAGTATGTAGCCCCTATCGCTCATGCCACTCCGGCCGTTTCGCTTCCGTACTCGTCAACCCACTTACCCCAACTCACCGGATCCACGTTCCCACCGGAGATGACCGCCACGGTCGCCTTCGACGGGCCCGGCAGCTTGCCGGCCAGCAGGGCGGCGACCGTCGCCGCGCCGCTGGGCTCGACCAGCAGGCGGAACTCGTTCGCGCACCAAGCGAGGCCCCGCAGAATGTCATCATCATCCACCAGCAGCACCTGCTCCACCAGCGCCCGGGCGTGCTCGAAGGTGAGCTCGCCGGGCTTCACCGGCTTCAGGCCATCGGCCACGGTAGCCACCGAGTCGAGCTCCACCACCCGACCCGCCGCGAGCGACGCGTGCATCGAGGCGGCGCCGCGCGGTTCCACACCGAACACCTCCACGTCCGGCGCCAGCGCTCGCACCGCCGCCGCGACCCCGGCGAGCAGGCCGCCGCCGCCCACCGGCACCAGGACGCGCTCCACCGCCGGCCAATCCTCCACGATCTCGAGCCCGACGGTCCCCTGGCCGGCGATGATCTTCAGGTCATCGAACGGCGGCACGATCGCCAGGTCGCGTTCGGCGGCGATCTGCTCGGCCCGCCGCTTGCGCTCCACCGACGTCGTGCCCTCCTCGACGATCTCGGCACCCAGCCGGCGGATACCGTCCAGCTTCACCGTCGGCGCATCGACAGGAACTACGACGGCAGCCGGCAGCCCCAGCTCGCCGGCGGCCAGCGCCACCGCCCGACCGTGGTTGCCGGATGAATAGGTGATCACGCCGCGCGCCCGCCTCTCCTCCGGCAGTTGGGCGATGAAGTTATAGGCGCCACGCAGCTTGAAGGCGCCGCCGCGCTGCAGGTTCTCGCACTTGAGCCGCAGCCGCCCCCCGCCGACCGGCGAGCCGCGCCGCGGCAACAGCGGCGTTCGCCGAGCCACGTCCCTGATCCGCTCGGCGGCTGCGCGGATCTCGTCGAGACTGATAAGCTGCGGCATCTCTACGGGCTCCAGGGCACACTCGTGTACGATAGGGTATTCTTCCGGCGGGGGGGAGTAGGGGCTCTCCAATGTCGGCCCGGGGCGTCGATTAGTCAACGGGCGCCTCGAGGTTCGCCCCTGCATGCGGACGGGTAACCCACCCGGCTACTCGGCCGCAGCGAGCTCCGCCGCCTGCTTCTCCGAGACCACCCGGGTGACGTCGACCAGCTGATCACCGGGGTCGAGATTGACCAGCCGCACCCCCTGGGCATTGCGGCCCGTCTCGCGTATCTCCTTGACACGCTGACGGTTAACGATCCCGTGGCGGGTTACCAGTACCAGCTCGTCGCCGTCCCTGACCTCCTTGATCGAGACAACTTTGCCGGTCTTGGGGGAGAGGCGGATGTTGATCACGCCTTTGCCGCCGCGCCTCTGCAGCCGGTACTGGGCGATCTGAGTGCGCTTGCCCATCCCCTTCTCCGTCACCACCAGCAGCGCCGCCTCTCCGCTGACCACGACTAGCCCGACGACCTCGTCGCCGCGACCGAGGACGATGCCCCGCACGCCGCGCGCGACCCGGCCCATCTCGCGAACCTGTTCCTCCTCGAAGCGGATCGCCTTCCCGTTCCGCGTGGCGAGCACCACCTCATCGTCGGGCTGAGTCAGCCGCACGTCCATCAACTCGTCGCCGTCGACGACGCTGATCGCGTTTATCCCGCCCGAACGCACGTTCGCATAGGCGGCCAGCGACGTCTTCTTCACCATCCCCTTGCGGGTGGCGAACAGTAGGTAGCGGTCCTCTCTAAACTCGCGCACCGGCACCATCGCCGTCAGCTTGTCGTCCCTGTTCACGCGGATCAGGTTGACGATGGGGCGCCCACGCGCCGTGCGACCCGTCTGCGGCACCCGATGGACCTTGAGCCAGTGGACGCGGCCGCGAGCGGTGAAGAATAGGATGTAGTCGTGAGTCGAGGCGATGAACAGGCGCTCGACCCAGTCCGCCTCTTTCGTCGCCATACCGGCTACACCGCGCCCGCCGCGCCGCTGCCGTCGGTAGGTATCCACCGGCATTCGCTTGATGTACCCCTCGTGGGAGACCGTTACCACCATCTCCTCCTCGGGGATCAGATCCTCGACCGAGAAGTCCTCGACCTCGCCGGCAATCTCCGTGCGGCGATCGTCACCGTACTTCTCCGCCAACTCGTCCAACTCGCGCTTGATGATCGTCATCCGCCGCGGTTTCGACGCGAGGATCGCTTTCAGATCCTTGATCTGCGCTCGGGTCTCCTTGAGCTCGGCCTTCAGCTTCTCGACCTCGAGCCCGGTCAGCCGCGCCAGCCGCATGTTGAGGATCGCGTCCGCTTGCCGCTCAGTCAGTTTGTAACGGCTGCGCAGCTTCTTCGCCGCCTGCTCCGGGTCCTTCGCCCTCTTGATGATCTCGACGACCGCGTCGATGTTGTCGACCGCCTTCTTGAGGCCGACGAGAATATGCTCGCGCTCCTCAGCGACCTGCAGATCGTGCTTGCTGCGCCGGACCACGACCTCGTGGCGATGATCCACGAAGTGCCCGATGATCTCGCGTAGGTCCATGATCCTCGGCACACCATCGACCAGCGCCAACATGATCGCGCCGAACGTCGACTGCATCTGCGTGTGCTTGTACAGCTGGTTCAGAACGATCTGCGAGATCGCATCGCGCTTCAGCTCGACCACGATCCGCATGCCGTCCCGGTCGCTCTCGTCACGCAGGTCGCTGATCCCATCCACCTTGCGCTCACGCGCCAGCTCGGCGATCTGCTCGATCAGGCGCGTCTTGTTGACCATGAACGGGATCTCGGTGATGATGATCCGCTCGCCACGCTTGAGTTCCTCGATCTCCGCCCGCGCCCGAACCACAATCCGGCCCCGACCCGTCTTGTACGCGTCCTTGATTCCTCTCTTGCCCTGCACGATCGCGCCGGTCGGAAAGTCGGGACCCTTAACGTGTTTCGTCAGGTCGGCGAGCTTCGCCCTCGGATGATCGATCAGGTGCTTCGCCGCCGCTACCACCTCGCGCAGATTGTGCGGCGGTACATTCGTCGCCATGCCGACGGCGATTCCCGACGAGCCATTGACCAACAGGTTCGGGAATTTCGCAGGCAGGACCGTCGGCTCCTGCAGCCGGTCGTCGAAGTTCGGCGCGAAATCGACTGTGGCCTTCTCGATGTCCTCCAGCATCTCGACGGCCACCGGCCCCAACCGCGCCTCCGTGTACCGGTACGCCGCCGCGCTGTCACCGTCGATCGAGCCAAAGTTGCCCTGGCCGCTCACCAGCGGATAACGCAACGAAAAGTCCTGAACCATCCGCACCAGCGCGTCGTACACCGCCATGTCGCCGTGCGGGTGGTACTTGCCGAGAACTTCACCCACCACCGTCGCGCTCTTCTTGTGCGGCCGGTTCGGCGCCAGCCCTACCTCGTGCATAGCGTACAGGATCCGCCGGTGCACCGGCTTCAACCCGTCACGCACGTCCGGCAGCGCCCGCTGCACGATCACGCTCATCGAATAGTCGATGAACGACTCGCGCATCTCGTCCTCGAGAAAGCGCGGCAGGACCTTCGCCTCGTTGTTGTTGTGCTCCGCCATCGATTACCTCGCCGGGATACCCGGCGACGGCCGCCGGACGCCCACGTTCACATTCACCCACCGCGGTCGCGTGCGGCGGACCGGGCGCGGCCGAGTGTATTGTATATTACGATCCGTTGCCTTCACGGGGTTCTCTGCGACGCCCGTAATTTATCAATTTTCGGGGTCCCTCTCTACCCCGCGGCCTGGCCTGGGAACCCGCTTGAATACTGGGATATCGCCCCATCCCAGGGCGTCGCTGGCGGCGGCGCGTTTCGGAGGATCTGGCGAGTTCCGCGGGGGCGGTGGGTGGGGGTTCGCGCTGAGCGTTTCGGGCGTCGGCAACGCCGCTCAGGCGGCGCAGCAGTAGTCGTGGGGCTCGTTGAAAGCGGCGCGGTCGAGCTGGTCGCGGATGAGCTGGCGGGCGCCGGCGGC
The DNA here is from genome assembly GCA_050050535.1 of Gemmatimonadales bacterium. Taxonomy (GTDB): domain Bacteria; phylum Gemmatimonadota; class Gemmatimonadetes; order Palauibacterales; family KS3-K002. The sequence continues at coordinate 5,730 of JASFTY010000121.1, forward strand.
GCCTACGGCGACCAGCAGGAACGTCGCTCGGTGGCGGGTCACGTCTTGGGCGTCCCAGACGGGGGCGCCGTAGATCTGCTGGCCGATCTTGCGGGGGTCGATGTCGAAGAAGCCGCGGATCTCGACGCCTTCGTCGCTGAGGGCGCGAGCGAAGTCTTTTCCGATGCGACCGGCGCCCCAGATGTTGACGGCATCGTGTTCCTGCAGGTAACTCTGGCGCAGGTAGTGGATCTTGCAGCCCCGGAAGGCCTCGGGCGCGTAGCGTGGATCGGTACGCGAGGCGCGGTGGTTTCCCTCGCGCCAGAAGTGGAGGACGCGCGGGACGTTGGCGAGCCGGGCACCCGCGACGTGCAGGCGGAGGATGAGGTCGTAGTCCTCAGGCCAGCCGTTGACGCGATAGCCACCCACATCCTCGAAGGCGGAGCGGCGGACCATCAGCGTCGGGTGAGCGATCGGGCACTCGACGAAGATGTCCCGGGCAACGCTCTCCGGATCGGACAGCCCGTTCAGCCATGCCTGGTAGCGGCGCGCGCCCCAGCCCACCTGCTCGTGCGGGAAATAGCGGACCCGTGTGCCGATGGCGGAGATCTCGGGGTGCGCCGACAAGAACTCGATCTGCTCGGCGAAGCGGCGGGGATGCGCGACGTCGTCGGCGTCCGCCCGCGCCAGCAGCTCACCGCGACAGCGCCGGGCGCCCTCCTGCAGGGCCTCGGCCAGCCCGACGCGTTCCAGGTGGAGCACGCGCACGCGATCGTCCTTCGCAGCCCAGTGCTCGAGTGCATCACCGGTGCCGTCCCGGGAGCCGTCGTTCACAGCGACGACCTCGAAGTCCTGGAACGTCTGGAGCGTCAGGCTGCGCACGGCTTGGGCGAGGTGCTCGGCCGCGTCACGGCACGGGAGCAGCACGGAGAGCCGGGGCTCACTCACGGCGCGGCCCCGTCGGCTGATTCGGCATCGGGAGCATCGGAATCCAGTTCGCTTGTTGCGCGCTGAAGATGGTCGGAGCGCTGGCCGTGGTCAACGCTCCCCAAGCGCTTCCTTCAGAAAACGCCCGGTGTATGAGTCCTCGTTCGCCATGACCTCCTCCGGACGACCCATGGCGACGACGCGACCTCCGTGCACACCGGCGCCCGGCCCCAGATCGATGATCCAGTCGGCCTGCTTGATGACCTCGAGGTTGTGCTCGATGACGATCACCGTGTTTCCCGTGTCGATCAACTGCTCTAGCACATCGAGCAGCCTCCGCACATCGTGCAGGTGCAGTCCGGTCGTCGGCTCGTCCAGCAGGTAGAGCTTGTGACCGGCCCTGCGCCCTGCCGCTGCCAGCTCGCGGGCGAGCTTAAGGCGCTGCGCTTCACCACCGGACAGCGTCGTCGCCGGCTGACCTAAGCGCAGATATCCCAACCCGACGCGCTGCAGCTGCCAGAGCATCCCGCCCAGCTTCGCCTCTTTGATGAAGAACTTGATCGCCTGGTCGACGGTCAGGTTCAGCACCTCGTGGATGTTGCGACCGCGGTAGCGTACCTCGAAAACCTCGGGCTTGAACCGCTTGCCGCCGCACACCTCGCAGGGCACGAAGACGTCGGCGAGGAACAACATCTCGACCTCGAGCTGGCCGGCGCCCTCGCACTCCTCGCAACGGCCACCCGCCACGTTGAAGGAGAAATGGCCGGGCCCGAACTTGCGACGTTTCGCGTCCGGCAGCTCGGCGAAGATGCGGCGGATCTCCGAGTAGGCCTTGAGATACGTCACCGCGTTGGAGCGCGGCGTGCGGCCGATCGGGCTCTGGTCGATCAGCGCGACACCGGTCAGCGCACCGCTGCCTCGCAACGCCGTATAGCTGCCCACCGCCTCGCCCAGGTGCTGCTTGGCGCTGGTCTGGCCCGCCAGCTTCCGCTCCAGGCCGCGATACAGGATGTCGTGCACCAGGGTCGATTTCCCGCTGCCCGAGACTCCGGTGACCACGGTGAGCGCGCCGATGGGAACGCTCACATCGACGCCGTCGAGGTTGTGCAGGCGCGCACCCTCCAGAACCATGTGGGGTCCGTCCACCGAGCGCCGCCGTGTCGGCACCGGTATCGCCTCCCGACCCGACAGGTAGACGCCGGTCAGCGTCTCGGACTCGAGCAGCCCAGCCAGGCTTCCCTGGTAGACCAGCTCGCCGCCGTGCTCGCCGGAGCCGGGGCCCAGCTCGATCACGTGGTCGGCCAGCCTGATCGCCGCCGGGTCGTGCTCCACCACCAGCACCGTATTGCCGAGGTCGCGCAGCTGCTCCAGCAACCGGTAGAGGCGCTCGGTGTCGCGCGGGTGGAGGCCGATGGACGGCTCATCCAGCACGTAGGTCACATCGACCAGGGCGCTGCCCAGCGCATCGGCCAGGTTGATCCGCTGCGCTTCTCCGCCCGACAACGTCCTGGCCTGGCGGTCGAGCGTCAGATAGCCGAGCCCCACGTCGTCGAGGAAGGTGACGCGCGATCGTAGCTCGCGCAGTATCGTCTCGGCCACCTGCGTCTCGTGCTTGGTGAGCTTCAGCGTCTCCAGCCAGCTGCGCAGCTCCTCCACCGGCAGCGCGCTCACCTCGGCGATCGTGCGCCCGCCGACCTTCACGTTGAGGGCCTCGGGACGCAGCCGTGCGCCACCGCACGACGGGCAGAGCTGCTGGGTCTGGTACTGGCGGACGAAGACGCGGACGTACTGCTTGTAGCGTTTCGTCCGCCTGAGCCGCTCGAGCTGCTGTAGCACGCCCTCGAAGCCGCGCTCACCATGCAGCACGATGTTCTTGAATCGCTCCGGCAGATCGGACCACGGGACGCGCATCGAGACCTCGTGCCTTCTGGCCAACTCCCTTAGCTGCCAGCGCCGATCCTCGTAGCGCGGCTTCGTCCACGGGTCGACGGCGCCGTCGGCCAACGAGCGCTCCGGCTGCGGGATGATTAGACCGACATCGAACTCGAGGGTCGCGCCGAACCCATTGCAGGTGGGACAGGCGCCGAGCGGGCTGTTGAAGGAGAAGAGCGTCGGCAGCGGGTCGGGGAATGTCAGGTCGCAGTCCGGACAGCGGAATCGCTCGGTGAAGGCGAGCCGTTGGGCGGCGCCGTCGTCGCGCGCGACCAGCACCAGCGCCTCACCATCCCCGTCGCTGAACGCGGTACCCAGGGAGTCGGCCAGCCGCGAGCGCGAGGCTCCGCCCACCTTGAGCCGGTCAACAACCACCAACAGCTCGCGCGCTGCAGCGAGGGCCGGCGCGTCGTCGGCCGCCGAATCGCCCGACCCCCCCAGGTAGATCTCCCGACCGTCCGCCAGCACCCTCAGGAAGCCCAAGGCTCGGAGGTTCTCGACGATCAACTCGTCGGTAACTTCCGACGAGAGCGGCAGCGGAAAGGCGACCTGGATGCGTGTCCCACGCGGAAGCTCTCTCACCCGGTCGACCGCTGTCTGAACCGTATCGGGCCTGACCTCGCGACCGCAGCCCGGGCAGTAGGTGCGGCCCACCCGAGCCCAGAGCAGCCTGAGGTAGTCGTGGACCTCGGTGGCGGTGCCCACCGTGCTGCGGCTGGTCGTGGTGGGGTTCTTTTGCTGGATAGCTACCGCCGGGCTTACACCGTCCAGCGACTCGACCGCCGGCTTCTGCATCCGCTCGAGGAACTGTTTTGCGTAAGTGGACAGCGACTCGACATAGCGACGCTGCGCCTCGGCGAAGATCGTGTCGAAGACGAGGGACGACTTACCCGATCCCGAGGGTCCCGTCACCACCGTGAAGGACCGGTGGGGAACGTCGAGGTCGATGGACTGCAGGTTGTGCTGGCTGGCGCCTCTGACCCGAATGAACTCTTCCATTATGTCTTCTACATGCAATAACCGACATTCTTTGATCGGGTGTCAAGTGGGCTTCGACGACCGATGTTCAAGGATCAGCGACCAACGATCATCGAGAATTGCACGTTGTCCGTCGAGAAGCACTCGGCACTCGAATGTCGCCTGTCGAATGTGGCGTTACTTTGTCAACCCCTAACCAGAGCTCCGAACCCAACTGTGGCGATCGTGCAAGGTCGTCTGTGCGACGCCTCTACTTTGGTGCATCCG
>JASFTY010000122.1:0-9797 GCA_050050535.1 Gemmatimonadales bacterium
GGACGGGCACCAGCCGGCTCGGCACGCCGGACCAGTCGGCCCGGTCGACGGGCGTGGCGATCGACCAGCGCCTCCCGGTGAGCGCCTCGTAGATGATCATGCCGGCGACGTAGAGGTCGCTCCTCGGCGTCGCCGACCCGTCGACCTGTTCCGGCGCCATGTAGACCGGCGTCCCCACCTGGTGACCCTCGGCGGTGAGCGGCGGCGAGTCCTCGCCGGTGGGCTTGGCTACGCCGAAGTCGCCCAGCAGGGCGCGATCGCCCACCAGGAAGATATTGGCTGGCTTCACATCGCGATGGATCACACCGCTGGCGTGCGCCGCCTCCAGGGCGCGCAACAGGTCGGCGCCCAACCGCGCAGCCTCCTCCTCCGACAGCGCCCCCCGCTCCAGCCGCTCCGCCAGCGTCTCACCCTCGATACGGTCCATCACGTAGTAGAACAGGCCGTCCGCCTCGCCGGCGGTGTGCACCGGCACGATGTTGGGGTGGCTGAGCTTGGCGAGAATACGGGCTTCACGCAGGAAGCGCTCGGCCGCGGTGGCGGTGGCGAGCTCGGGCCGCAGGATCTTCACCGCCCGGTCGCACTGCAGCGTCACGTCGCGGGCCAGGAAGATGGTGCCCATACCGCCGGCACCCAGCTCGCGCTCGATTTCGTACTGCGGCGCCAGTGCCGCGCGCAATCGCTCGAGAAGAGAACGGGACATCGACAGCAGCCGGTCGGGGTCGAGACCACTGACTGCAAGACAGCCTACCCTCTCCGCCGCCCCACGTCAACTTGGGCCTCCCCCGCTTGACCTCCGCTTGACCGGGCCCCTCCAGAATACGGCCGGCGAACACGCTATGCGAACACAACCGCACTCAGGAGGAGGATCATGAAGAGAACGCTCGCATTTGCCCTGCTGGCCGCTACGCTGGCTGCCTGCGACGACGAGATCACCGGCAACGGCGAGGAAGAGGTCGAGCTCACCGTGATGACCCGGAACATCTACGTGGGCGCCAACATCGACGTGCTGATGGCGGCGGAGCTCGAGGAGATCCCCGTGGTCGCGGCCCAGCTTTGGGGTGTAATCCAAGGCACGGATTTCGCCGAGCGCGCCGAGGCGCTGGCCGACGAGATCGCCGAGCACCAGCCGCACCTGGTCGGCCTGCAGGAGGTCTCGCTGTTCCGCTACCAGTCGCCCGGCGACTACCTGGTCGGCAACCCGCAGGACGCCGAGGATGTGGTGCTCGACCACGTGGCCGTCCTGCTGGCGGCGCTGGCCGATCGCGGCCTGTCCTACAGTGTCGTGGCGATCAGCGAGGGGATGGACGTGGAGGTGCCGATGGCGGTGAGCCCCACCGAGTTCGACGACATACGGCTCACCGATCACGAGGTGATCCTGGCGCGCGATGATGTCGGGATCGCCAACGTAGACGAGCGCAACTTCACGGTGAACCTCGAGATCCCGCTGGGCGGAGAGGGCGGTCCGACGCTGACCGTACTGCGGGGCTGGACCTCGGCCGACGCGACGATCGACGGCGCGACCGTGCGCTTCCTGAGCACGCACCTCGAGCCGCCGGAGTACGCGCCCCAGGTCCAGCTGGCGCAGGCGGCCGAGATCATGGCGGAGCTGGCGAACGAGACCGCCCCGGTCATCGTGGTCGGCGACCTGAACTCGAACGCCGACGGCAGCTCGACCACCACCTATGCCGACTTCCTGGCGGCTGGATACTCGGACGTCTGGGCCGAGGCCGGCACGGGCCTCGGGCTCACATGCTGCCAGGCCGACGACCTGTTGAACGCGACCACCGAGCTGGTGAAGCGCGTCGATTACATCCTGTTCCGGGGAGGCCTCGACGTCGTCAACGCCGATATGGTGGGTGACGATACGGCCGAGCGCACGCCCTCCGGGCTCTGGCCCTCCGATCACGCCGGGGTCGTGGCGACCCTGCGCGTCCAGTAAACGGTGGGCGGTGGGCGGTAGCCAGTTAGCAGTGGACGGTGGGCGGTGGGCGGTAGGCAGTGAGCGGCAGCCTCAACAGCCAGGGCTCACTGCCCACCGCTCACTGCTCACCGCTCACCGGGACTACCGCTTCTTGCGCAGCCGCCGCGGCTCATCGCCGCCGCGGACCAGATCCTCGATCTCGCCCAGCAGCGTGTCGCTACCCGCCTTGCTGCCGCCAAACAGGCCGTCCGTATCGGCGCGCCGCGACGCGCCGTACAGGTTGAGCCAGAGGTCGGCCCGCTCGCCGAACCGCAGGATCGCGTAGAACAGCCGACCGCGCCGCTCGCCGCCGAAGAAGATCTCGATCAGCGCGGCACCGACCGAGAGCGGCGCCAGCGTCACGTCGATCACCCCGTCGAGGAACAGCTTCAACTGGAAGAGCGCCAGGTCGCGGACGATCACCCAGCGCGACACATGACCCTCGTCCACCGCTCTTCTCATCCTGTCCCGTGCCGTCGCTGAGATCCTGGCTCGATTCCTCATCGTCTGTGCCCGACGTGACTTTGAATACGTTGCCGGCGGCGCCGGCCCGCAGCCGGCGAACCGCGCACCACTCGGCTTGACCCTCTGTCTGCTGGGAGCCCGCACCACCAATACACGAAGGGCCGCTGGTCGTGTCAAGCTCCCGAACCGCCATCGCTAGGCCGGCGCGATCTCGCCCAAGCGGGTGACCGAGGCGACGACCACGCGCGGCACGACGATGCGGTCGTGCTTCTTCCAGACGCCTAGCTTCGCGGTCTCGCGGATGTACTGTTCCTTCGAACGGCCCTGCTGCCCGTCCTCGAACTCGTCGGCGTCGACCAGCACGATCTTCTCGGCGTCCTCATCCCAGCAGCGACCGATGAAGACCTTCGGGCCCTTGGTGTCGACCACCACGGTCACGCCGTGCAGCTCGCCTTTCTCGCGACGATAGATGCCCATCAGCCCACGCCGGCCCGCTGGGCCACCAGGTCATCTACATTCGGCGGGGAGACTAGCTCCTGGAACCCGGTCGAGGTGAGCTCCGCCCGCATCGGTCGCACGAGTCTCCGGTCGTACCGCACACTTCCTCCAGGTTGGGGCTCGCCGATCGCTCGGCGGATACGACACTAGTTACAACGTCGGAAGCCGTTGCGCCAGTTCCCCGGTGAGACTAGGCCCCGGCCTCGTGCTCTTCCGCCTGCCGCACCTTGAGTGCCGCCAGCCGGCCCCGTGCCGCCGCCGCGTACTGCGAACCCGGGTGCCGCTCGAGCAGCCGCCGCAGCTCTACCATGGCGCGCGACTCATCGCCGATCGACTCGCAGATATCGGCGATCCGGACGCAGAGGTACTCGTCGGTCTCCTCAGGCAGGCCCTGCACCTTGCGCGCCCGCAAGTACCAGGCGATCGCCTTCTCCGGATCGTTCAGCTCCTCCAGGCAGAGCGCCGCCGCGCGCAGGCAGAGCCCGGGATCGTTCGGGTAGAGCGCCGCCTCCGCCTCGAACGCCTCTAGCGCATCGGCGTGCGATCCGCGCACGGCGAGCGCTTCGCCGCGCCACGATTGCGGCCCCTCCACGGGGGGATCGGATGAGAAGTAGACCTTGCCGAGGAACGAGGCGGTGCCACCGATGAAGACGAAGTATATGAAGCCGTAGACGAGAGCGATGCCGCCCAAGCCGATCAGCAGACCCAGCCAGAACGGCATCCCACGACGCGCCAGCAGGGAGCCGATCACCAGGCTGAAAAACAGGCCGACGGGCACCAAGTAGACAGCGGCCCTGAAGAGATGGGCCCGGGCCACCGTGTCCACGTCTTTCAGCGGCCGGTGCCATCTCGTCAGCTCGCTGGGGTACTTCTTCTCGGTCTCTTCTTCAACCATGACTCGGCCCCGGCTCGGCTGGATGTGAGAGGGCGACGGGCCGGCAACGCACTACGTTGCCGACTCCGTCGCCGCTTGTCCAGACCGCTGCGATCTCGACGACCGCAGGCCCTACTCGGTCACTTCGAGGTCGACCGTCAGGTCGTAGCCGGTGAGCGGATCCCGCAGGTCGTTCAGACGATCGGCGACCTGCGTGACCGTCGCCGTGTAGTTCACATTCAAAGCGGGCACGCCGAACTCGAGCAACGCGCCGGCCTCGATGTCGCCCACGACGACCGCGGTGAGCGTGTTCGTCCCCTCCAGCATGTAGAGGACGTACTCCGTGTTAGAGAGCGTCGGCGAGTACATCTCGCCGCCGCTGACGGTGAACATGATCGCACCGTCGTCGGCGTTCGGCGTCGTCAGCGACACGACCATCGTGCCGGCCGGGTTTTCCGGCCCGAACGCCGCGTCGTCATCACAGGCCACGCCGACCGCCAGAGCGAGGGCGACCGCCGTGACCATCATCCAGCGTTGCTTTCTCATTGCGGCCTCCTATCTCCAGACGACGTCGAGCAGCGTCTCTACCAGCACCCCGATGTAGACCAGGTATGCCCGGAAGTCGCCAACGTCGTACTCGCCGTTCTGGTTACCCATGAAATCGAGGAACTCCATCTCGCCGTCGCTCAGCTCGCCGACCCCGAACAGCTCGTCGGCCAGATCGTCGTCGGCCAGCAGGTCGAACGACATGCCGACTTCCGCGCCGTCCGCATAGACGCCGTCGGGATTGAGCTCGAGTATCGACGAGCCGGCCTGCGCCACCCGCTGCGGCCCGTCGCTCGGCGACGCGCGGTCACCGCCTTCGCCCATGTCGGAGACGAACAGGCGGCCGTTCGGCGTGCCGTCCGCGTCGCGACCGAACACGATGTCGAGCGGGTAGTGGACCTCACGGGCGAACGGGTCCTCCAACAGCGTGCCGTCGGAGCCGTAGAGCGATACGTCGTAGTATTCCCAGCTCACCATGTAGATGTTGCCATCCGCGTCGAAGGTGAACGGTCCCATGCCGTACTCTTCGTCTACCGCCACCACCTCGGGAAGGCCCTCAACCAGCTTGTAGAGCGTGTCGCCGGTCGCGTAGTGCAGCTCGCCGGCCGGCGAAAAGCCGATCGACATGTACTCCGGTGGGTTGCCCATCACCGCCAGGCTATCCACCAGCGTGCCCAGCGGATCGTACCGGTAGAAGTAGAACTCGCCCGGCGCCGCCGCCGCCGCCGCCTGCGCGTCAACGCCGCCCGGGTACGCGAAGATCCAGATGCTGCCGTCGGGCGCCGTAGCGATCGCCGGCGCATAGCGCTCGTCGAACACCGTGACGTCGGCCGCCGGTGAGACCTTGTAGATCCAACCGTCGTCGCTGATCACGATCAGGTTGCCGAACGCGTCAAGGGTCAGATCGAACGGCCACCACTCGCCGGATACGAACGTTGACACAGTCCCGTCCGTCGCCACTTCTTTGATCTCGTAGGCGCACCCGTCGGCGGCGTAGATCGTACCGTCGTCCGCCGTCACGATGCCGTACACGCACTCGAAACCCGTCGCGAACTCGGTAACCGGATCACCAACGCCGGGCAGCAGCTCGGCGAAGTATATCGTGTAGGTGTAATCGGGACCGCCTTGATCGCCATACCCGAAATACGTGCTGTAGTCGGTTATCGTCAGGTAGTACGTACCCGTCGCCTCCGCGGTGAACTCGAGTCGGCTGTCTAACGAGTTGTAATCATCGTTGTAGGCAACGCTCGTCTCACCATCAGCGGCGAATACCTCGATCGTCGGATCGAGCGACGAGCCGTAGTCCGATGCGTCGACGTCGATCTCGATGATCTGGCCCGCCGTGGCCGTGAAACTCCACCAGTCCCAGTCGCCGGCCGGATCGATGACGCCCGTCGCCTGGTCGCCCACGCTCACCGCGTCGGCCGTCGTGTAGTCGTCGTTCAGCTCGCTCTCCGGTACCTCCGCCATAACGGTGTGCGGCACCGATGCCTCGGGATGGACCGCCGGTCGACGCAGCGTGTCCTTCTCCTTCGGTCTCTGTGCCAGCCCTTCGGCTCCGCCCGCCAGTAAGGCAAGCAGAGCAAGGCACAGCGCACGTTTGGACATGCTTCCCTCCTTTGCTGATCAGCACGGGCGGGGGAGCCGGGTGCTTCCGGGGACCTGCGGATGAATTGCTGCCGACGTCCATCCCGGGGGGCGACCCGGGTACGCCGCGCGCCCGATCCCTGCGCGCACGCCCACCGGGCTCGATCCGGATGGACGGAACTGCCAATTACCTGCTGTGGACTGCTTTACAGCTTACGGCTTACGGCTAGACTGCTGTGGAACTGCTTCGAGCGGCGGGGAGCTCGGGTTGGAGCGACCGAGGCCAATCGGTCGTGCGCGCCGGTATACCCAGCCCCACGGCTCGGTGTTCCAATTATCATTCTTGTGTGATAATACTACTCGTTCCTGGCGCCGGAGCGCCTCCTCGCGACGCCCGGCCCCGCCGCCGCCGGCCCTGGCGGCCGACGCTGTCACCCGGGGCCCCGCGCCGCCATCTTTCCTGGTTACGGGAGCCCCGATCTTCATGCCGTTGCGTGCGCACCGACGTTCGAGAGAACGAACGGAGGATTCGATGAGTGGCATTCACACGAGCCGATTGACGACGGGCCCGATCGTGGCGGCGCTGGCATTGGCCTGCGGCTGCAGCGGCCCCGGAGGGGTGGCGGTCTACGAGGAGACGCTGCTGATCCCGACCTACGAGGTCGGCGCTCCCGATCACAACCCGCGCTTCTACGCCGGGCGTGCCTACCAGGGCGCGCAGGGCCGTGTGTACCCGTATCCGATGCTCGACCACCTTACCGACACCCGTATCGAAAAGCCGTACAAGGTCGTGTGCCTGGAGAACGAGTACGTGAGGGTCTGCGCGTTGCCGGAGATCGGCGGTCGCGTGTTCGAGGCGGTGGACAAGACGAACGAATACGATTTTCTGTACCGGCAGCACGTGATCAAGCCGGCGCTGATCGGGATGCTGGGCGCCTGGATCTCGGGCGGCATCGAGTGGAATTTCCCGCACCATCATCGGTCGCGTGCCTTCCTACCGATGGACTACGCGCTGGAGGAGAACGAGGACGGCAGCAAGACGATCTGGCTGAGCGAGCTCGAGCTGCGCCACCGGATGCGGTTCACGGTCGGCCTGACGCTGCGGCCCGGCAGGTCATACTTCGAGGCGACGATCAAACCGTATAACGGGACGCCGTTCGCCCACTCGTTCCTGTACTGGGCGAACCCGGCGGTACACGCCGACGAGGACTACCAGGTGATCTTTCCGCCGGGCACGCAGTTCGCCACCTACCACGGCAAGAACGAGTTCGTGCGCTGGCCGGTCGCCGACGCGGACTACCGGGGGATCGACTACGACGGCGTCGACCTCAGCCGCTGGCCGAACCACCCATCGCCGATCTCGTTCTTCGCCTGGAACTACGAGGACGACTTCTTCGCCGGCTACGACCACTCGAGGAGCGCCGGCGTCGTTTACGTCGCCGATCACCACATCGCGCCGGGCAAGAAGCTCTGGCAGTGGGGGCCGGGGCCCGTCGGTCGCCTGTGGGACAAGATCCTCACCGACGAGGATGGCCCCTACATCGAGCTGATGGCCGGCGCCTACTCCGACAACCAGCCCGACTACAGCTGGCTGCAGCCGTACGAAGCGAAGCTGGTGCGACAGTACTGGTATCCGGTCCGTGAGATCGGCGGCGCGAAGAACGCGACTCTCGACGCCGCGGTGAACCTGGAGGTCTCGGCGGAAGCCGTCGCGAGTCTCGGCTTCCACGCCACCTCGCGCTTCCGAGGCGCGTGCGCGAGGCTGACGGCCGGCGCTGACACGATCTTCGAGAAGACGATCGACATAGATCCCACCGCTCCTTTCGTGGAAGAGATCGCTCTGCCGGCCGGCCTGGAGGTCTCCGACCTGCGGGCTTCACTCGTCTCCAGCGCCGGCGACGAGCTGGTCGCCTACCGGCCGGTCGAGCCGGCACCGGCCCCGATGCCCGAGCCCGTGACACCGCCGCCGCCGCCGCGCGAGATCGCCAGCGTCGAAGAGCTCTACCTGGCCGGCCTGCGTCTGGAACAGTTCCACAACCCGGCGCTGAGTTCGGACCCGTACTATGAGGAGGCGCTGGCCCGCGATCCGGGTAACTCGCGGGTCAATCTGCGAATGGGCATCGCGAGCCTGCGGCGCGGCCGGTTCGCCGCGGCGGCCGAGTCGTTCCGTAAGGCGCTGGCGCGCCCGACGAAGGATCACACGAGCCCGCGAGACGGCGAGCCGTTCTACTACCTGGGGCTGGCGACCAGCCTCGCCGGCGAGCTCGACGCCGCCTACGACGCCTTCTACAAGGCGACCTGGAGCCAGGCGCTCAACGCCGCCGCCTACTACCAGCTGGCCCGGATCGACGGCCGGCGCGGTCACCTCGCAGCCGCACTCGACCACCTCGACCGCTCCGTCGCCGCCAACGCCTGGAACAGCGACGCGCTCGCCTTGAAGGCCGCCGTGCTCCGCCGGCTCGGACGGCCCGAGCGGGCCGCCCAGCTGGCCCGCACGATCGTGGCCGACGCGCCGCTCGACCTGTGGGCCTGGCACGAACTCTACCTGTCGGGCATGGCGGCGGGCGATGAGCAGCTGGTCTCGGAGGCACGGGACGCACTGGCCGCCCGACGGCTGGGCAAGTTCAGGCTGGTCGAGGAGGCGAGGCCGTGGCGCGAAGCCCGGCACTGGCTCGAGGCGCAGCCCTTCCTGGAGACGGCGGTCGACTACATGAACGCCGGACTCTGGGACGAGGCGGTGAGCGTGATCTCGTTACTCACCGACCCGCAGGACGACCGCGAGCCGAACACTTACCCGATGCTCTACTACTACCTGGCGTACGCCTTCGAGCGCCGCGGGGATGACGAGCAGGCCCGCTCGATCTACGAGCTCGCCGCGGGGATGCCGCCGGAGTACTGTTTTCCGTTCCGGCTCGAATCGATCGATGTGCTGCGCGCGGCGTACACGAGGAATCCGGAAGACGCGCTGGCCCACTACTACCTGGGCAATCTGCTCTACGATCATCAGCCGCAGCGCGCCGTGGCGGAGTGGGAGCGCGCCCGGGCGATCGACGAGGCGCATCCCACCCTGCACAGGAACCTCGCCTGGGCCTACGTGCAAGTCGAGAACGACGTTCCCAAGGCGATCGCCGCGATGGAGCGGGCGCTGGCCCTCGATCCCGATGACCCGAGGCTCTACTACGAGCTCGACGTGCTGTACGAGACGGGCGGCACAGACGCGGCGGAGAGATTGGCGCTACTGGAGCGGAACCACGAGACCATCGCCGGTCACAACGACGCCTTCTCGCGCGAGATCGTCCTGCTCACCCAGTTGGGTCGCTACGACGAGGCGATCGACTACATGGCGAGCCACCATTTCAGACGGTGGGAGGGGCTGGGCAACATCCACACGACCTACGTGGACGCTCATCTGTTGAGGGGCCGCGAGCACGTCGGGGCCGGGCGCCTCGCCGCGGCGATCGCAGACTACGAGGCGGCGCTCGAGTATCCGGAGAACCTGGAGGTGGCACGACCCTACGACGGCGGCCGCGCCTGCCAGGTCAACTTCCTGCTGGGAGAGGCCTACGCGGCCGCCGGCGACGTGGATCGGGCACGCGAGTTGTACGAGGAGGCGGCGACGGGACCGCGCCCGGCCGGCCGCTCGGCCCTCGACTACTACCAGGGAATGGCGCACCGCAAGCTCGGCCGGGACGCGCGGGCCCGCGAGCTGTTCGACGGCCTGGTGACCTATGCCCGCCGGCGGATCGAGTCGCTGGAAGGCGGCTCGAGCCTCGAGTTCTTCGCCAAGTTCGGAACGCGCCGCTCACCGGGCGAACAGATGGCCGCCGCCTACTACCTGCTGGGACTCGGCCATCTGGGAAACGG
>JASFTY010000123.1:0-9786 GCA_050050535.1 Gemmatimonadales bacterium
AATCGGCTGACCGTGCACCAGGAGACCTGCCCGCACCTGCACCGCACGCTGCAGCGGATTCGCGAGCTGGGCGCGCAGCCGGGCGTGGCGTTGAACCCTTCGACACCGGTCGAGACGCTGGTCGAGGTTTTGCCCCTCGTCGACCTGGTGCTGGTTATGACGGTGAACCCCGGCTTCGGCGGCCAGCGGTTCATCCGCGAGAGTCTGCCGAAGATCAGTCGATTAGCCCAGACTCTCGAGACCGCCGGTCTGCCGCAGGTCAGGATCGAGGTCGACGGCGGTATCGACACCACGACGGCTCCGGCGGTCGTGTCCTTCGGCGCCAACGTCCTGGTGGCCGGTTCCGCGGTGTTCGCCAAGGGCTCGGTCGTCGAGAACATCGAGGCCATCCGCCGCAGCCTGGCCATCCAAGTCTGAATCGGGAGACAGGGCCGGCCGGCCCTCGGCCCACGCGGCATCGCGACGCGGGGACTCGAGCCCTGGCGTTCGAGCTGCGGGGAACCGGACCGGCGGCTCGAACGTTTTGCATACGATCGATAGACTAATGCTGACTGATAGAACCACGCTCATGACTTCGAACGCGCTGAACTGTAGACGCCGGGCCTGTGTGCTTAGTGGCGGGGCCGCTGTGCCGGCGAGCATCGGGTGCCGAGGGAGCGCGGGAGCGTGTTGACCTAGAACCGATTTGGCTCAAGCACCTGAACCGGCCGCTGCCCCAGAGGGCGCGGCCGCTTTCGTTGGTGGTATCATGATCATGCGAACGGTGACAACGGACTTCGGAGTGGTGCCGCGAGACGCGCCGGGTGCGCGATCGACGGGCCCACCGCAGCGCCTCGCCGAGCTCGTCGGCGGCACGCCGCTGCTGCCTCTCCCTTTCCCCGGCCTGGCGCCGACCGTACGAGTCCTGGCGAAGGCGGAGTGGCTGAACCCCGGCGCCTCGGTGAAGGATCGAGCCGCCCGTGCCATCGTCCTCGACGCCGAGCGGAAAGGGCGGCTACCGGCCAAGCGGTTGCTGGACGCCAGCTCGGGGAACACGGCGATCGCGTACGCCATGCTCGGCGCCGCCCGGGGGTTCGGCGTCACGATCTGCCTGCCGGCGAACGCCAGTGAGGAGCGCAAGGCCTTGCTCCGCGTCTACGGCGCCGAGTTCGTCGAGACCGACCCGCTGGAGGGATCCGACGGTGCCATCAGGCAGGCTCGCCGGCTGGCGGTGGAGGCGCCGCGCCGCTACTACTACGCCGACCAATACAGTAACCCAGCGAACGCCCGGTCACACTACGAGACTACCGGCCCGGAGATCTGGCACGGCACCGCCGGTGAGGTCACACACTTACTGGCGGGCCTCGGGACCACCGGCACGCTGATGGGAACCGGGCGCTATCTGAGGGAGCGCGATCCCGGGATCGAGCTGATCGCCGTGGAGCCGGACGACGGCTTTCACGGCATCGAAGGTCTGAAGCATCTGCCGAGCTCCATCGTGCCCGGCATCTACGACCCGTCGCTGCCCGACCGTACGCTGCGGGTGCACACCGAGGAGGCCTACGAGATGACGCAGCGGCTCGCTCGTGACTTCGGCCTGGCCGTCGGCCTCTCATCGGGCGCCGCCGCGGTCGCCGCGCGCCGTGTCGCTTCCCAGTTGGCCTCCGCCTGCCTGGTTGTGATCTTTCCGGACAGCGCCGATCGTTACCTGAGCCTGGGACTATGGTGAGAGAGGCCCCGAGATCGAGCGGTGGCAAGCGCGAGACGCCGGGCGTCCGGCTCGTGCTGACCACGCGAGTGCTGGCACAAATCGGCGAGCACGCAGAGGCCGGCTACCCCGAGGAGGCGCCCGGCGGCCTCCTGGGGATCGCGCACGACCAGGCTACGATCGAGGTCTCCGAAGCAGTCCCCGCCGACAACTCCAGACGGGATGAGCGCCGACGGCGCTACCTGATCGGTCCGGACGATGTGCTGGCGCTCGAGCGCCGTGCCTCGGACAGCGGCCTCCAGGTCGTCGGCTACTATCACTCGCACCCCGACGCACCGGCTGTCCCATCGGAGTTCGACCGCGAGCACGCCTGGCCCACATACGTCTACTTGATCGTCAGCGTGGTCGACGGACGGGCGGCGGACATCCGAGCCTGGCGGTTGTCAGACGATCGGGCCGCCTTCGATGCTATCGAGATCAATGACAGAGGACTCGCGACGACAGGAACAGAGGACATATGACCCGGATCACAGTCATCGTTCCCGCGCCGCTCAGGCCCTACACCGCGGGCCGGGACTCCGTAACGGTGGACGCCGGCACCGTGGCCCAGGCATTGGCCGCGCTCACCTCGCGGCATACCGAACTCCGACGGCACCTCTACTCCGAGGACGGCAAATTGCGGAGCTTCGTCAACATCTACCTAAACGACGAGGACATCCGCTACCTTAAAGGCAGGGAAAACGCCGGCCTGACGGTGGGCGACGAGATCAGGATAGTCCCGTCGATCGCCGGCGGTGCCGCCACGACGATGGAAGCGACGGACCTGGGGTTCAAACCCGAAGAGATGCGCCGCTACGCCCGGCACCTGATCCTCCCAGAGGTCGGGCCGCACGGACAGCAGAAGCTGAAGCAGGCGCGCGTCCTGCTTATCGGAGCGGGCGGCCTCGGCTCTCCCGTATCGCTCTATCTGGCCGCCGCGGGAGTCGGCACGATCGGGCTGGTCGACTTCGACGTCGTCGAGTCCAGCAACCTTCAGCGCCAGATCGTCTACGGGACCAGCGATGTCGGTCGGCCGAAGCTCGAGTCGGCACGGGATCGACTGCTCGACGTCAACCCGGAAATCACGGTCGAGTGCCACGAGGTCCGACTGACTTCCGACAATGCGCTGGATATCCTCTCCGGTTACCACATCGTCGTCGACGGGACCGACAACTTCCCGACCCGCTACCTGGTCAACGACGCCTGCGTGCTGCTGGACGTCCCGAACGTCTACGGCTCCATCTTCCGCTTCGAGGGCCAAGTATCGGTCTTCCATGCCAAGCAGGGCCCGTGCTACCGTTGCCTCTATCCCGAGCCACCGCCGCCGGGGCTGGTGCCGTCCTGCGCCGAGGGCGGCGTGCTCGGCGTCCTGCCGGGGGTCATCGGGGCGCTGCAGGCCAACGAGACGATCAAGCTGATCGTCGGCGCCGGCGATCCGCTGATCGGCCGCCTGCTGCTCTTCGACGCGCTGCGGGTGCGGTTCCACGAGCTCAGGCTGCGCAAGGACCCCGAGTGCCCGATCTGCGGCCCGAACCCAACGGTGACGGAGCTCATCGACTATGAAGTATTCTGTGGCATCCGCGAGGCGGAGGCGGAGGGGCGCCGGATCGAGGAGAGCGTTCCGGCGATCACGGCTGCCGAGCTGAGAGAGCGCCTCGACAGCGGCTACCCGCTCCGCCTCATCGACGTCCGCGACCCGACCGAGCTGAATATCTCGAAGCTCGACGAGGCTGAGTTGATCCCGATCAGACAGTTCCCAGAGCGGATCGAACAACTGGTCGAGGGCGACGAGGAGATCGTCGTGATCTGCCGGAGCGGGCGGCGCAGCGCTTATGCCGTCAGCCTGCTCTTGGATGCGGGGGCCAAGAACGCCTGCAACCTGGCGGGCGGGCTGCTCGCCTGGTCGGATGAGGTAGATCCGACCATGCCGAAATACTAGAAGCAATATCCGGAGAGCCATGCCTCACCAGTTCTTCTGCAACGAGCCGATGATCCTGGCACACCGCGGCGCATCCGCCTACGCGCCCGACCACACGCTCGACGCGATCCGCATCGCACTCGACCAGGGCGCCGACGCCATCGAGGCCGACGTGCACCTCTCGCGCGACGGCCATCCGGTGCTCCACCACGGCGGCGACCTGTCCGAGAACACCGAGGGCGCCGGGCCGGTCGGTCGCTACACGCTGAGTGAGCTGCGCGGCTTCGATGCAGGACACCGCTTCTCGCAGGACGGCGGTGCCAGCTTCCCCTACCGCGGGACGGGGCAGAGCATCGTCACGCTGGCCGAGGCGCTCGAGGCGTTCCCCGATGCGCGCTTCAACCTGGACATCAAGGAGCGGCGCGCGGCGCAGACCACGCGCCGCGTCGTCGAGCAGCGCGGCGCCCGCGATCGAGTCCTGCTCGCGTCCTGGTACTCGTGGCAGCGAGCGCCCGCCGTGCGTGACTGGCCCGGACCACGCAGCGCCACTCTGGACCAGATGCTCGCTTTCATGCTCCTGCACTGGACCCGCACCGATGCGTTCTGGGGTAGGCGCGTCGACGCGCTACAGCTCCCGGAACGACACTGGGGCCTGCGCGTCGTGACGCCGCGTCTCATCCAGCGAGCCCACGATCTCGGGATGCGCGTGCACATCTGGACCGTCGACCGAGAGGCGGACATGGACCGGTTGCTCGAATGGGGCGTCGACGGCATCGTTACCAAGAGACCCGATGCGGCAGCGAGGGTCCGGGAGCGCCACCTCGGAAGGTAAACGCCAGCCATAACCCGGAACGCAGCAGCAGATCATGCGAATCCCGATATGCAGGCCGCGGTCGCCAGGCCGCCGCGCCGCGGACCGCGCCCGGACGATCCGGATCCTGGCGCTAACCCTCACGTTCACGCTCATGGCCAGCGACGCTGAAGCACAAGAAGGCCGCGCCCGCGCCCGGGAACTCGGTGTGGCACCGGGGATCTTCCAGCCGGGCCGATACAACGCCATCACCGACGTGGCGGGCCTAGCGGTGGGACAGACGACGGTGTGGGAGGCCGACTCGATACGCACGGGCGTGACGGTCATCCTGCCCCACACCGGCAACCTGTTCGACGAGCGCGTCCCGGCCGCTCTCTACGTCGCCAACGGGTTCGGCAAGCTGCTCGGCGTGACGCAGCTCCGTGAGTTGGGCGAGTTGGAGACGCCCATCGCCCTGACCTGTACACTCTGCGTCTGGCGTGTCGCGGATGCGCTGGTCGAGTACCTGCTCGCCCAGCCGGGCATGGCGGGCGTCCGTTCCATCAACCCGGTCGTCGGCGAAACGAATGACGGCTACCTGAACGACATCCGCGTTCGCCCGGTCCGTGCCGAGCACGTAGTCAGTGCGTTGGAGTCGGCGGTCTCGGGCCCGGTCGAAGAGGGCGCCGTCGGTGCGGGCACGGGTACGATGGCGTTCGGGTGGAAGGGCGGCATCGGGACGAGCTCGCGCGTTCTGCCGGACGAGCTGGGCGGCTGGACGGTCGGCGTGCTGGTGCAGTCGAACTTCGGCGGTCTGCTCACGATCGACGGGGCGCCCGTCGGCCGCGAGCTGGGTCGCTACACGTTCCGCCGCTACGTCGAGCCCGAGCGCGACGCGGACGGCGATGATCCCGGGGACGGATCGATCATGATCGTCGTGGCCACCGACGCTCCGCTGTCCAACCGCAACCTGGAGCGGCTGGCGGCCCGTGCCGTCCATGGGCTCGCCCGCACCGGCTCGCCCAGCACGAACGGGAGCGGCGACTACGTCATCGCCTTCTCTTCCGCCGAGTCGGTGAGGCGTTCGGGGAGCGGACGGACGCCACGCGAGGTCGCCGACCTGCCCAACTCGGCCATGTCACCTCTCTTTCAGGCGGTGGTCGAGGCAACCGAGGAAGCGATCTACAACTCGCTCTTCAAGGCGGTGACCGTGAGCGGCCATCGCGGCACCGCCGAGGCGCTGCCGATTCAGGAGACCCTCGAGATCCTCGAGCGCTACGGTGCGATCAGGAGATAGTTCCAGATGCCTGATGACGAGACTGCATCACAGGACTTACCGACCGGCCGCGAGCGCCGACACAACCTCGAGCTCCGGGAGCGGCTCGACCAGATCATGGACCTCGCCCGGCGGCTCTACCGAGAGGGATCGCAGATGTCATCGGACGAGCTCGAGCAGGCGCGTGAGCGGATCGAATGGCTGGCTCAGGAGATCTGGGAAGCAGCCGTTTACGGGCCTCTGGAGGAGCGGACCCGCCTCACCGCAGAGGACATCGACGAGGACGAATCGGGCGGGTAGCCCGGAGACTCACCTCTCCCGGGCCGGGCTACCCGCCCGAACAGCCGCCGCCTCCCGCTCGCGGCGTGCAGTTGATCTTCCCCTCCTCGACAGACGGTGAGAAGGGCTCGACGCTTTCACCCACGAAGAGCGCGCACTTGTAGTCCGGACTCAGCTCGTGGCTCGCACGGGCGGCCCAGCCGGTGATGTCTCCACGGACTTCCAGGGTAACGCTTCGGCTGGGCTGGAAATCCAGCTGGTCCATGGTCTCCGCGTAGGCAAAGTGGTCAGAGAAATAGGCCTCCTGGGCCGATGCCATGTTGTGGAGGTCAGACTTCAGCACCGCCTGGGCAGCCGCGGTCTTCCGGGTAACGGCCTTCGTTACGATGGCCGCCAGGATGGCCATGAGTGCCATTGTGATGAGAAGCTCAACGAGCGTGACGCCGCGCCGATCCATCGCGGGACTCCGTCTTGACCCAGGCAGGTGGCGGGTGCTGGGTAGGATACTCAGGCAAGGATGGGTGGGGGGCCACCCGGCACACAAGATAGCGCGCCCGCGCCCCAGTCGCCAGGACCCGCGCTGGGGCGCCTCTAGCCGCCCCAGCAGCCGCCGCCGCTGATATGAGGCTCGCACTCCATTATCCCCTCGTACACGGCCGGCTCGAACGGCGTCACGTTCCTCCCGTGGAACATCGCGCAGCGAAAGTTCTCCCTCAGCGTGTGCTCCACAGCAGCGGACCAGCCGGTGTCGTTGGCGCGTAGCGAGAGGGCGGTGCTCGGGCTCCCCTCGAAGTTCAACTCGGTGGGTTCGTCGGTGTAGGTCTGATGGAGCGAGAAATACGCCTCCTGCGCCGACGCGACGTTGCGGAGATCGGACTTCATGACCGCCAGGGCACTGGCCGCCTTTGCGTTGACCACCTTCGTCGTTATCGCCGCCAGAAGGGCCATAAGGACGAGGACGACCATCACCTCGATCAGGGTGAAACCTCGACGGGACATGGGATGCCTCCCAATCATCATCGGTGTCCTTGTGAGGACGCCGCACGGGCAAGGGCTACAATCTCGCGCCCCTGCCACAAGCATTCCCCGTGCCGAGAGGCGGTCTGCGGTGCAACCCGCTGCGGCACAGTAGATTAGCCGATACACCGATTCCGGCCTTGAAGTGTTGGCTCGTCGCGTCCGGTCAGTCTGCCCCCCCTAGGGGCGGACGAATTGACCGGCTAGGGGGACCGAGGTTAGCGAGCGCGCTCCAGCGTCTCCGGTTCCCCGCCGCCGAGCCGGGTCGTGACGGCTTCGGGAAGCTCGATCTGCCAGACAGGGACAACTTCGTCGGGGACCGCTAGATCGCGGATCACCCACCGCACCAGACTCCCGTCTACAGCGACGGGCGGCGCGGAAGCGGCGGGCTAGGTCGGGAACTCTGGAAGGTTGACCGCGAAGCGGAAGTCGCGCTTGACCAGCGCATCGCGCACCGCCTCACAGATCTCGACACCGACGCCCGTCTGCGCCTCCCGTGTGGCGGCACCCAGGTGCGGGACGACAACCACGTTATCCAAGGCGAGCAGCGGGTTGTTTGGCGCGACCGGCTCCTCCTCGAACACATCGAGCGCCGCCCCGGCCAGCCGCCCGCTGCGCAGCGCCGCGGCCAGCGCCGTCTCGTCCACTACGCCGCCACGCGCCGCGTTCACCAGGTAGGCGGTCGACTTCATCAGCGCCAGCTCCGCCTCACCGATCAGCCCGCGCGTCTCGTCCGTGAGCGGTACGTGGATGCTCACCACGTCCGCTTGCCCGAGCAGGTCGGGCAGGGTGACAAGCTCGAACCCCAACCAGTCCGGCCGTTCGGGCGACAGATAGGGATCGTATGCCACGACGCGCATCGCGAACGCTCGGGCGCGCTTCGCGACCTCGGAGCCGATTCGCCCCGCGCCGACCAGCCCCAGCGTCTTGCCATGGAGCTCGATGCCCTGGAACCGCTTGCGCTCCCACTCCCCGCGCCTCAATGATGCGTCGGCGCGCGGGATATGGCGGACCAGCGCCAGCATCAGTGCGAAGGTATGCTCCGCGGCCGAGATCACGTTGCCGCCCGGTGAGTTCAATACCGCGACGCCTCGCCGGGTGGCCGCATCGACGTCGACGTTGTCCACGCCGACCCCCGCGCGGCCCACCACCTTCAGCCGCGTGGCAGCCTCGAGGACCTCCCGTGTCACCTTCGTCCGGCTCCGGACGATCAAGGCGTCGTAACCGCCGATGACCGCAGCCAGCTCCGCTGCGCCAATCCCGGCGCGGTCGTCGACTTCCAGACCTTCGGTCGCCGCGAGGATCTCGATGCCGCGCGGCACGATCTCATCCGCCAGCAGCACTCGATAGCGGGTCGGTCCAACCACGCGCTACCCTCGCCTGGTGATCACGGACGTCAGCTCCTCGAGCAGTGCTTCCAGCTCCGCCAGCGTATGGTCGCCCATGTGCCCAATCCGGAATGTGCTCTCCTTCAACTTGCCGTAGCCGGGAGCGATCGTGTAACCCCGCTCGGCCATGCGACGCGTGATCTCCACACCGCTCAGTCCCTCGCCCACGGCCACGCAGGTTACCGACGGCGAACGCCGACCGTCGGCCGCCAGGACGCGCAGCTCTACCCCACGCACCTCGCGCATCTCGTCGACCCACGCCCACGTCCGCTCCGCCATCCCCCTATGCCGGGCCCAGCGCGCCTCCAGTCCTTCCGACTCGATCCGCTCCAGCTGCAGGTCGAGAGCGAACAGGAGCGAAGCACCCGGCGTGTTCGCCGTCTGATGCCGGGCCGCCGCAGCCTCGAACGCCTCGAAGTTGAAGTACAGCCCGCGCCCCGGCGTCGCCAGCGACCGCTCGAATGCACGCTGCGAAGCGACGCCGAACGCCAACCCGGGCGGCAACGCCATCCCTTTCTGCGATCCGGTGAACGCGAAATCGAGCCCCCAAGCGTCGACCTCCACAGGGACGGCGGCCAGCGAGCTGACACAATCAACCAGCACGAGCGTACCAGGCGATCTCGCTCGCGTCGCGGCGGCGATCTCGGCGACGGGATTCAGCACGCCAGTAGACGTCTCCGAGTGCACTACCGTGACCGCGTCATAAGCACCGTCGCCCAACGCGTCGACCAGCTGTCCGGGCTCGTTCGATTCACCGAAATCCACATCGAGACGGTCCGCTTCCTTGCCACAGGCGAGCGCGATCTTGTAGAAGCGCTCGCTGAACGCGCCGCAGATCAGCGACAGGACCTTGCGCGGCACACAGTTGCGGATCGCCGATTCCATCAGTCCCGTGGCCGACGACGTCGACACGTAGACCGGCCGCACCGTCCGGAAGAGGGTGCGCAGGCGCGGCTGGATACGCTGCATCAATGCCTCCATCGCCGGCCCGCGATGACCGATGACGGGACGCACCATCGACTCGAGCACTTCCGGTCGCACTTCGGTCGGGCCGGGCAGGAAGTATCTGCCAAACTCGGACAACGCCGCTCAGCCTCTCGTTAAGGTGAACAGCCTAGAGATCTGCCCTTCCCTGGGCACTGTGAGCCCCTAGATTATCGTCCGTTCCGGAACCCACGCAACCGAGACCGCTGAAACCGAGCCCAGCCGATGAACAAGAGACACGACAAAGCGGGCGGCCCTGACCGCTACTGTCCCGCCTGCGGCGCGGCTCGCGACGCCGACGACCGCTTCTGCCGCAAGTGTGGCTCCCCGTTCGGTGACCGCGCCAAGCCGAACGGCAAACCGCGCGGCCTCACCGGGCTGCGTGCCTTCGGGCTCGCCGTCGTCGCA
>JASFTY010000124.1:0-9738 GCA_050050535.1 Gemmatimonadales bacterium
CCCGCTCTCCCTGCTGATGATCGACCTCGATCAGTTCAAGCAGATCAATGACACTCACGGGCATGACACCGGTGACCAGGCGCTGACCTGGATGGCCACGCTGGTCAAGGAGGTGGGCGGTGAGCAAGGGCTGCCGGTCCGCTACGGCGGCGACGAGTTCATGCTCCTGCTGCCCCACTCCGGCCGCCGGGAGGCCCGGGAGATGGCGGACCGGTTACTACAGAGATGCCGCGACCGACCGTTCCGGCTGCGCGAGGCCGACCTGACGGTGCCGATCAGCCTGAGCATCGGGTTCGCCACGGCACCGGAAGACGCGACGAACGCCAAAGAGTTGTTCCAAGCCGCCGACACGGCTCTCTTCCATGCCAAGCAGTCGGGGCGCAATCAGGCGGCTGGTGCAGCAGAGATCGATCCGGAGAAGGTCTTCCAGAAGACGGCCCTCTACCGCCTGAAGGCGACGGGCCTCGCCGGACGCGACGAGGAGATGGGCGTCGTCTCCGAGGCGCTGCAGGCCGTGGCGCGCGGTGAGAACCACTTCTTGGTCATCGAGGCGGGCCCCGGCATGGGGAAGACGACCTTCGTCGATGCGGTACGTCGCAATCTGGCTGGTGACGACACGTTCTGCACCGTCAAGGTCATCGGCGATCTCCAGGAGGCCTACCGCCCCTACTATTTGGCAAGCCGCATCCTCGTGGCGATGCTGAACCAGCGTCACGACAAGGGACTCGAGCTGATCAAGGAGCTGACCAAGGACGAGGTCGGTTACTTGGCCCGCGTCCTGCCGCAATTCGGCGACGAGCTCGGTAGCCTCGGCGAAGGTAACGGCTCCGCTCGGCAGGGCATCTTCGCCACCCTAGCCCAGTGCCTCCCCCGTGCCGCCGACTTCCGACCCACCGTTCTCATCATCGATGACATCCATTTCACCGATGAGGCTACACTGCTGCTGCTCCGAGTCCTCGCCCAGCGCAGGAAGATCCCGCTCCTCGTCTGCGGCTCGTCGACGGAGATGCTCAAGCTGAACGGCGAAGAGGATGCCTCTCCCCTGGAGAGATTCTGCACCGGCCGTCAGACGGCGCTCGAGCTCCACCGCATGACGCTCCAGCCGCTACACGAGGGAGCCATCTCGGAGCACCTGAAGACCGTATTCCCGCGCCTCAGAGCGCCGGAAGGTTTCATTCCCGAGCTCGCAGCCATCACCGGGGGCAATCCGCTGTTCCTCGGCGAGATCGTCCGTAAGCTGGTGAACGACGGGCGAGTCAGTCTGGTCGGCCAGGAGTGGGTGATCGAGAGGCTCGAAGAGGGCTACCTGCCGCGCTCGCTGGAAGAGATCGTCATGCAGAAGATCGCCGATCTCGACGAGGAGGGCCGCGACCTGCTGGAGCGCGCCACGACCCTGGGCGAGGACATATCGCTCAGCGTGCTGGCCGGCAGCACCGAGATGGATGAGAACCGGGTCCTCGAGTTCCTCGACCGCGCCGAAGCGCTCGGCCTCGTTAGTGTCGACTTCCAGGTGAACGACGAGATGATGAGGTTCCTCGGTAAGCGCGTACTCGAGATCAGTTACGGCGCGATCGACGGCGACCGTCGCGAGGAATTGCACGAACAGGTCGGGACGTACCAGGAGGGTCTGTACCAGCGGCGGCTGCTGCCCTCGGCTTCGCTGCTCGCCTATCACTTCAAGCGTTCCGCCAACGAGGAGAAGGCCAGGCGCTACGAGCAGGTCCAGCTCGATTTCAGCAGGTCGGTCTTCGATGCCGACGAGGCGGCGAACTACACGACAGAGGTGCTGGAGGGCGAGGAGGAGGAGGAACGCCGACTCGAGCCGCGCAGCGTGGCTCGTGTCCCCTATGTCCTACGTACCCTCATGTCGGCGGTGCGCAACATTCAGCTCTACCCGCCCGAGAGTAAGACAATAGCCGATGCGCTGCGCGACGTGCACGAGGCACTCGAAGTGATACTCGACCACAACGAGATGCTGCATCTGTCTCAGGCGCAGCGTGTCTTGCTGGCGAACGGACAGCGACTCGACGTCACCCGCTTCCACATGCTGGCCAGCTCGTTCCTCAAGCTGCTCACGCGCCTCGAGCTGCAGGGCATTGTGTTCCGGCGCGGTGTGACGCGCGAGGAGATCCGCAGACTGCTGATGGCGCTGGGAACGCTGCGGCCCGAGCTGATCGACCAGGGCTTCTGGCGGAACTTCGCGCTCGAGGAAGGGCTGGATCAAATCGAGCTGCGCCAGGTCCGTTACTCACGGCTACGCAGAAAGAGGGGACGGGTGACGGTGCAGCAGCCGGTGGCCCGTGAGGAGGAGCTCGGGCCCAAAGAACTGGGTTACATTCCCAAGATCGTACGGCTGCTTCAGGGGGCGGCGCAGAACGCTCGCCTCTACCCGATGGACAGCAAGCCGGTGTCCCGGTCGCTCCAGCAGCTGCACGAGGCGCTGGGCGGCGTCTTGGGTCGGCACCAGGTGTTGACGCTCGCCCGTGCCGATCGGTCGCTGCTGGTCAACGGCGTGCGTGTCGACACGACCGGGTATGCACCGCTGGCGGCGAGCCTGGTGCAGCTCTTGGAGTCGGTCGGGATCAACAGCATCACGTTCTCCGCCAACATTCCGCTGAGCGAGCTCCATACCTTCATCGACGCTCTGCGCAGTCCGCCGGCCGAGGGCGTCGACGGCTACTACTGGGAGGAATTCGCGAGGGAGCGGGGCCTCCGCTTTCTCGCCTTCAACCAGCGGCACTACGCGGCGGGGGTCGTGGAAGACCTTCTCGGCTCGGTCGAGTTCGAGGTCGAAGAGGAGGAGATCGAGGAGTCGGCAACGGCAGAGCTGGCCCGCGAGATGCTGGAGGAGCCCGCCGCCGCGCTCCGCGATGCGCTCCCGCGTTTCGGCAAGGAACTGCTCGTCAGAGGCGAGCACCGGCTGCTACAGCGACTGCTGAAGCGTCTGTTCGAGGACTTCGCGGAGCAGGACGCCCGCGACCGCGAGATCACGGTGATGGCCTGCCGAGCGCTGCTCGACGGTCTCATCCTGGGACTGCAGCACAAGTTCACCGAGCTGTCGACCGATCAGCTACTCGGCGCGCTGCAGAGCGAGGCGGAACCGCGTGTCCTGCAGGAACTGGCGACCGTGCTCTACGGCATGGCGTCCTGCGCGCTCTACTTCGCCGATTACCAGGCCGCCAGCCGCATCCTTATGGAGCTGAGGACCCGGCACGAGGAGCTGGAGCGTGTAGGCGGCAGCCTTGAGAGCATGGGGAGGATCCTGGACCGCCGACTCGACCCCACGGCCCAGCAGCTGTTGAAGGAAGATCTGCGGTCGGCGCAGCCCGAGCGGCAGGAGCGGGCCGCGCAGGTCATCGGCAGCCTCGGCGGGCCGAGCATCCAGCTGCTGATCGAGGTAGTCAAGGAGGAGAGGGACTACCGCGTTCGTCAGATGGCTGCGCGCCTGCTGGCCGAGATGGGCCCCGACGCCGGCGAGCAGCTACGGCGGGCGGTGGTCACAGAGGTCACGGTCGAGCAGCGCTTCAGGATCCTCGAGGTCATCGATACCGTTACCCGCGACCTGCGGCGCGAATTGACCTACAGCCTCGGGGATGCGAGCCCGAAGATTCGGCGCGCCGCGTTCCGCCTCTTCGAGCGGCTGCGCAACGATTCCCTGATCGACGTGGTCCTGCCACTGGCCAGAGCCGAGGAAGTGTCGGTGGCGAAGGGCGCGATTCGCAGCCTCGCACACCTCAGGTCCGCCGCAGCCATTGAGGAACTCGCGAGCATCCTGGAGGAGACCGAAGACTCGAGGATCGCCATAGCCTGCTGCCAGGCGCTGGGCGAGCTAGGGCAGCCAGCCTGCATCGATCCACTGGCACGGGTCCTCAAGCAGAGGAAGGGATTGATCATCCGTAAGCGCCGCTGGGACGAACAGACCCGGGCTACGGCAGCGCTCGCCCTCAAGCAGATAGCGGATCGACGGGCCGCCGACGTTCTGTCGAACTACGTGAAGGACCGGCACTCGCGGGTTCGGCAAGTTGCCCGTTCGTAGCGCAGAGCGACGCGAGCAGCACGGCGCGGGGGGCCGGGGGGGGAAGCGGTTTGCGGCGCTATTTGTTGATGCGGTAGATGCGGATCTCCGTATTGTCCTCACGCGCCAGTGCCAGGGCGACTACCTCGCCCTGAATCGCCATCGCCTCGTAGTCGACCCCGGGCTCCGATTCGCCGACCAGCAAATCCAGAAGCCAATCGCTCTCATCGGTCTCCGCCGACTCCGGTTCGCTCTGCGGAACCAGGGGGGCCGGCATGTCGAGCCTCCACGCATCTCCGCTCGACAGGTCGACCAGTACCGGCTGAGAGTAGTAGCCGTTGAGAAGGAGTGTCCTACCCGGCGCTGGGGTCGCCGCGTAGTACTCGCCTGGGATGCTCACGACGTTCTTGACCTGCTCGGACAACACATCGACCGACCATACCGCGGCGGTCCGGGACCGGTGATAACTCGAAACGCAGGTGAAGTCTCGCTGTCCGGCCAGCAGTTCGGCGCACCAGAAGTGCGACGCCGTTGTGACGAGACGAGCCTGGTCCGCCTGGCCGACCGCCCAGATCGCGGCGGGTAGGGAGTATTGGACCATCGGGTTCAGGCTCATCAGCAGGCCGGCCACGCTCCCGTACTCGAACCCGGTCGTGACTGCGAGGGCGGACTCGCCGGCGTTAGCTCCCAACGTAGTGATGTAGGAGTCGTCGGGCGCTACGAAGTGCCAGTCGCTTCGCCGGTACGTATCGCTACCGATCTCGCCCGACAGTAGCTTCACCCGACCCTCGTAAAGGTCGGCGCCCGATACCTCCCAGCGACCCCCAAGCGGATCGACCCGCAAGGCCGGATCGGTCACAGGCTCGATCTCGATCTCGTATTCCGTGCCCGGACTGCTACCCAGCCTCAATACCTGAAGGCTGAGGCTTCCGGTCGGCTGGTAGACGAGAACGGCTATCCGCTCATCGTCCAAGAAGGCGAGGTCGACCGCCTCGATAGTGACGAAGCCACCGTCGGCCAGTTCGACCTGAAAACCGCTCCTCTTCCCGTCGACGACGAGAGCCGCGACTCTCGCGCCGGATGGCGCGAGCCTCAGACCGTACGACCGACCCTTGAGGGGGATCTCGCGGATGAGCTGCAGCCGCGCGGTGCCCAGCTGCGCAGGGTGCCGCCCCGGCGCCAGCGGATCCGAGGCGAACGAACCGCGGAACCAGAGCGTCCCCACCACGACGAGCAGGGCAGCCACCCCGGCGGCAGCTCCGGCCAGCCAGTACGCCGCTCGCCCCCGGAAGCTCAACGACATCCCGGCGAGCCCAAGCAGAACGACCGTCAGACCGGGCTGGTAGCGGGCCCACAGGTGGAACTGCGTCACGGGGAGCGGCACGCCCAGAAGGCCGACGCCGCCGGCGAGGTAGAGAAGCCCCAGGCCGCCCAAGACCGCACCCGGTAACCTCCAGCTCGCCCTCGGTTCGGGGAGCGCATTGCGGTGCCGAGCGAGCGCCGCGTACAGCAACAGTCCGCCGAGAGCGACCTCCAGCACCGGCACGGAGACGCTTCCGCCGCCGGGCAAACCTGCGCCTGTACTCCTCAACCCGGCGAGCCCGGCGGCCACCCCGATCGCGCCCGCCGCAGTCAGCGTCGCACGGACCGGGCGGAAGAAGACGAGCACGGCCGCCACGATGAGCGGCATCGAGACCGGCGGCAGTAGCCCGCACAGCGCCGCCAGGGATGCCAGGGTCCGGCTGTTACGGCGGTTGGCACGCTCGGCGGCGTCCTTCTCCGCCGCCTCGGGCGCCGTGAGCCTCACCTTCAGGTCGATCGTCTCCAGAACACTCTTGACCCGACCCACATCTTCATGCCGTATGGCCAGTCGCAGCGTCGCGCCACGGCTGTCGACGGCCTTCAGACAGCGCCCACCCATACCCCGCACCTCCAGGCGCAGGTCGGCGAGCTCGCCGTAGCGGATCGACCGGCAGTCGTGCGCCGCCTGCAGAACGGCGCGGGGCTCGAGACCGACTTCCTCATCCAGGCCCTGCAGCCAATGGAGTCGGTCCGCGGCGAGCACGACGACCACCGAGGGCTCGTCGGCGCCGCGAACGACGACGACCTGGGGCGGCGCTTCCGCTTCGGGATCAGCTTCGCCCGCCCCGGCCGCCTCGCGGATCGCCCTGATCCGTCGCGCCAGGCTGGGGTGTGAGAGACAGCCCTCGCTCTTCTCACGCCAGCGACGCGGCATCCTCATCAGCTCGTGGATCTTGGTCAGTCCGCGTACCAGCGCGTCCGGATCGCCGGTCAGCTCGACCGCCCTTACATCGCTCTCGTGCTCGCGCCTCTGGCTCCCGGCCATCAGCGCTGCCAGGAGCAGGAGAATGGCGAGCGGCCAGACCCAACCGAGCGTAACGAACAGACTCGATCCCGAGTCGAGCCACACGGTCGCAGCCAGCAGGGCCGCGAACAGCAGCCAGACCACCAGATTGCGCATCAGCAGGCGCCGGCGATCGAAGTACTCCAGATGACTTATCTCGTGGGCGAAGATCGCCGCCGTCTCATCGGGCGCCAGCGCCTCGAGCAGATCGGAGCTGAATAGCACTGCCGGTCGCTCGATTGCCGGAAGCGCGAAGGCGTTCACCATGAAGCCGCCCCGAGTGTCGAGCCTCAATGTCCGTGGCTTCCTGCACGTCGCCCGGGTCAGGATCTCCTCGAAACGCGTCTCCAGATCCGGGTCGACCAGCGGTTCGGCACCGGCGATCCACGCGAACGTCCGTGAGTTGAAGTGTCCCCAGACGACGGCTGTGGCGACAAGCGACACGGCGACCACGACCGCGTAGTCGCCCGCCCAGCGTATCACCATCGGCATCCAGGCTATCAGGAGCCAGACGCCCAACATCGCCAGCCAGAAGCGTAGCGTGAAGCAGAGGTAGCCCAGCAATCCCCAGCGCTCGCCGAATATCTCGCGACGCGCTGGATAGTTGGCGACCAGCAAGCCCAGCACGGCAAGCGTGAGCTTCAGCACCGCGTAGTCGATGCTCAACGCCAGACTCGAGATGAGGCAGACCGCTATGACGATGCCCAGGCGCTGGCCGCGGGCGAACCTCAGCTCGGGGAAAGCGGGATCATCGATGCGTCGAACCAGTCGCTGACCCACCCACCACAGGTAGCCGGCCGGTGCGACGCTCAGCAGAAAGGAGAGGGCCTCTCGCAATCGGGAATCGCTGCCGTGCGGTCTTCAGGGGATGCCGGCTGGGCTCGACCACTCTGATTACCCGATCGGTCGCCGCCGGGTTCCTGCACTACGGAATCACCGCGCCCTGAGGCGCTCGATCACTCGGTCGATCAGCTCCGCCGGAAAGGTCCCGCCCAGCTCGAACGTCGTCCTGTCTCGTGCCAGCGCCTCGGCGACCTCGGCGAAGTCCTCCGGCACCTTCGCCGCCGCCGCCGGCACCCCGGCCGCACCGCCCGAGACAGTGCGTTGCAACAGGCCGTCCAGATCTGCTGTGTCGCGGCCGCAGATCATCGCCAGGGCGGCGCCGGCCAGCAGCAGATGCGTTAGCGCGGAACCGTCGGCCAGTCGGAACTCGATGGTCGGCGGCGTAACGACTCGCCCTTCCGCATCGGTGGCGACGATCGGCAACCGGATGAGCGCGTTGCGATCGTACTGACCCCAAACGATGGTGTTGGGCGCCTCCTTACCCTGCAACAGCCGCGCGAACGATTCCTCCATCTGATTGCCGAACGCCATCAGCGCCTCGCCCAACTGAACGAGGCCGCCGATCAGCCAGGCCGCCGATTCGCTCAACTTCCCGTCGCCGTCCTTGATCGCCATCGGCAGTCCGTTCTTCATCGGCGCGAAATGGATGTGCAGCCCGTTCCCCGCGTGCCCCTCCAGCATCATCGGATCGGTGCTGCAGCGCATCCCTCTCTGGTAAGCAAGATTGCGCAACACCCACTGGCTGAGCAGGATCCCGTCCGCCGCATCGGGGAGTGGGCTCAGAGACAGCTCGATCTCGTGCTGCTCCCAGATCACCCCCTCGGTCTCCTTCGCCTCGATATAGCCGACCTCGCTGTGACCGTACTTGATTGGGACGCCGATCTCGGCCAGCAGCGCCAGCGCCTTGCGACGCAGCCCCTCGCCGAACACGAACGGCGAGGCCGCGTGGTAGCCGCGGTCGTCGGCCCCGTAGATGTCGGTCTCATCCCAGCGCTTGCCCAGGAAGTACTCCACCTCGCCCAGTGCCCAGAGCTCGATGCCGGTCTCCGCCAGCAGGTGGTTGCAGGCGCGCCGCAGAATCGTGTCCGGCGATTGCGGCAGCGGTGTGCCGTCGCGGCTGTTATGACCGCACATCAGCACCAGAGTCGGGATCGGGGCGAAGGGGTCGAGAAACGAGCGCTCGACGCGCGGTCGCAGGACGATGTCGGAAGCGCCGGTGGGGATTCCCATACCGGCGAACAGGCTCGAGCCGTCGGCCCGCTCGCCGCCCTCGATGATGTCCCGGAGATGGGCGACGCTCTCAGGAACGAAGTCGAGCGTCTTCAAGCAGCCGTCACCGCCTACGTGCATGAGACTCACGATGCGGATGTCCCGGCTGCTAACCAGATCTATCAAGTCGTCGACGCTCCACTCGGAGCGTGGCTTGCCGAGTTCGCGCCCCAAGCCGTCGCGGCCCAACAGCGGCGAATCCTCTCGATCTAGCGTGTTCATTTCCACACTCTCTCCAGAAACTCACGGACCTCCGGCACGCCACCTTGGAAGATCAGGAAGCCGTCGTGCGGTTCGCGCTCCGTCATCTCACCGGCCAAGATCGTAGTCATGAGTCGGCGGACTGCTTCGGGTTCCGTGGGTCGACAGCCGAGCGCCCAGCCCAGTTTAACGAAAGCGACCTCGGGCAGCATGTTGGCGAGGGGGATCACGCCAAGCTGCAATATTTCGCGGCCCGTCTCGTACACATGCATCTGCACGAACCCCCAGAGGGTCTGCAGCGTCATGTACACCTGCACCCCCGCGTCACGTGCCCGTTCCAGCGCCGGGTAGATCTTCCGGTTCACGTGGCCCAGGCCGGTGCCTGCGATCACGATCCCTTTGTAGCCCTTCTCCACAAGAGCGTCGATAACGTCAGGATGCATGCCGGGGTAGTAGTAGACCAGCGTGACACGCTCCTCGTACGCGGCCCGGATGACGACATCGCGATCCTGGCGTCGCACGCGGTAGTCGTCCTTGAGAGCCGTGATCCTTCCCTCCTCCACCATCGCCAGCGGGACGTCACCCAAGGTACGGAAGGTACTTCTGTAGGACGAGTGCATCTTTCGCACGCGCGTCCCGCGATGCAGAAGGTTGTACCGATCGGAGGTAGGGCCGAACATGCAGACCATCACTTCGGCAATCGGCCCGCGCGCCGCCGTCCAGCATGCGTTGATCAGGTTGCGAGCGGCGTCGGACGACGGCCGATCCGATGAGCGCTGGCTGCCGACCATTACGACCGGGATGGGCGGCCGCTGCACCATGAAGCTCAGAGCAGCTGCGGTATGGTGCATCGTGTCGGTGCCATGCCCGATCACGATGCCGTCGTAGCCAGCCCTCACGGCTTCCCCGACCTTTTCGGCGAGTATCAGGTACTGCTCGGGCCCCATGTTCTCCGAAAACACGCCGAACAGCTTCTCGGTCTCGAGGTTGCAGATGTCGGCGAGCTCCGGGACCGAGCCGTAGAGTTCACCCGGACTGAAGGCCG
>JASFTY010000125.1:0-9716 GCA_050050535.1 Gemmatimonadales bacterium
GATGTTCTCCAGCTCGACCGGTGGCCGATGGATCGGCCAGCGCTCCTCGGCCTCCACCGGCCCCTGCTCGTCTACCGGCTCACCCAGCACGTTGATGATCCGACCGAGCGGCGCGTGGCCGACGGGCGTCGTGATCGGGCCGCCGGTATCGATGGCCTTCATGCCGCGGACGATGCCGTCGGTGATGTCCATGGCGACGGTGCGGACCTGGCTCCGTCCCAGGTGCTGCTGGACCTCGCAGACGACGTCGATCGGCGTTTCACCCTCGCCTTTCACCCGCACCGCCGTGTAGATCTCCGGCAGTCTCTCGGGCTCGAACTCGACGTCGACGACGGGTCCGATGACCTGCACTACCTTGCCTATGTTCTCAGCCATTGTCGCTCGCTTGGTTCCTTCTATTAGCCTCTCAATGCCTCGGCGCCGCCGGTGATCTCTGTGAGCTCCTGGGTGATCTGCGTCTGGCGCGCCTTGTTGTACTGGAGAGTCAGGGTTTTTATCAGATCTTCGGCGTTGTCGGTCGCGTTTCTCATCGCCGTCATTCGTGCCCCCTGCTCCGCCGCCGCTGTCTCGACCAGCGCGCGATAGACGGCGTTGCGGACGTAGAGCGGCAGGACGGTGGTGAGGATTTCCTCGGCGGACGGCTCGAACAAGTAGTTGTGGGTGCGCGCGCCTTGCCCCTCGTCGGGCGGACCGACCGGTAGCACACGGATCAGGGTCGGCGGCGTGGAGAGCGGGTTCTTGAAATGCGCGTATATGACATCGATCGCATCGAGTTCGCCCGACTCGAAGCGGGGTATGAGTTGGTCGATGACCGATCGCGCGTCGTCCATAGTCGGGCGATCGCTGATGTCCTGTCGCGTCGACGCCATCGGCACACGCCGGAACCGGAAGAAGCTGATGCCTTTTCTTCCGATTACGTGGAACTCGACATCGATCCCGTGATCATGGAGCTCGCCGAGGACGCCGCGCGCCTTGCGAATCAAGTTGACGTTGAAGCCGCCGGCCAGGCCACGATTGCTCGTAAGCAGGATGAGGGCCGAGCGGCTTACCTTCTCGGGCTGTCTGAGGATCGGGTATCTCTCCGCCAGTTCCGGCGCGAACAGACTCGAGATGACCTCGGTGAGCTTGGCGGCATAGGGGCGCGCCGCCCGCACACGATCCTGGGCACGGCGCAGCTTCGACGCCGCCACCATCTCCATCGTGTGCGTGATCTGGCGCGTGCTCTGAATCGAGCGGATTCGTCGCCGAATGTCACGTGTCTTCGACATGCGCTCCTACCGGGACGCGGCGGCCGCCGGCACCGTCTCGCGGCGACTGCCGGCGACGAACCGTTCCTTGTACTCCTTGATCGCCCTCTGCAACCGCTCCTCGGTCTCTTCCGATATCACGCGCTCGCTGCGGATCGCCTTGCCGACGTCCGGGTGGCTGGTCTTCATGAAGCTGTGGAACCCGGCCTCCCACTCCTTGATGTCGGCGACCTCGACGTCATCGAGATGACCGTTGGTGCCGGCATAGATGATCATCACCTGGTGCTCGACCGGCAGCGGCTGGTACTGGCCCTGCTTCAGCACCTCGACCATCCGCTCGCCGCGGGCCAGCTGCTTCTGAGTTGCGGTATCGAGCTCGGCGGCGAACTGGGCGAACGCCTCCAGCTCGCGGTACTGGGCGAGGTCGAGGCGCAGGCGGCCTGCGACCTGGCGCATCGCCCTGAGCTGCGCCGAGCCGCCGACGCGGGAGACCGAGATCCCCACGTTCATCGCGGGCCGCACGCCGGCATAGAAGAGATCGTTCTCGAGGTAGATCTGGCCGTCGGTAATCGAGATCACGTTGGTCGGGATATAGGCGGAGACGTCGCCGGCCTGCGTCTCGATGATGGGCAGCGCGGTGAGCGAGCCGCCCGCCTTCTCGATCTCCGCGTGTCCTTTGACGATCTCCTCATCCTCGCTGACCTTGGCCGCGCGCTCCAGCAGTCTGGAGTGGTTGTAGAAGATGTCGCCCGGGTACGCCTCACGGCCGGGCGGCCGCCGTAGCACGAGTGACAGCTGGCGGTACGCCTGCGCCTGCTTGGAGAGGTCGTCGTAGACGCAGAGCGTGTGGCGGCCCTCCTTGTACACGAAGTACTCGGCCATCGTGCAGCCGCAGTACGGCGCGATGAACTGCAACGTCGCCGGGTCGCTGGCGTTCGCCGCGACGACGATGGTGTGCTCCATCGCGCCCTCGCGCTCCAGTCGGTCGATCAGCGCGGCGATCGTCGACGCTTTCTGGCCGATACCGACGTAGACGCAGATGACGTCGCCGCCTTTCTGGTTGATGATCGTGTCGACGGCGATGGCCGTCTTGCCGGTGCTGCGGTCACCGATGATCAGCTCGCGCTGGCCACGTCCGATCGGCGTCATCGAGTCGATCGCCTTGAGGCCCGTCTGTAGCGGCTCCTTCACCGGGCGGCGATAGACGATGCCCGGCGCCTTGCGCTCGACCCTCATGCGGTGCTTGCAGTCGATGGGGCCTCTGCCGTCGAGCGGCTCGGCCAGCGGGTTGACGACCCGGCCGACCAGTTCGGGGCCCACCGGGATAGACAGTACCTGTCCGGTCCGCCGAACCGCGTCGCCCTCTTTCAGGTGGACGTAATCGCCGAGGACGATGGCACCGATGTTGTCCTCCTCGAGGTTCGCCGCCAGGGCCGTGATGGTGTCACCGGTCTCCCGCGACTCGATCTCGAGCATCTCGTTGTACATAGCGGAGCCGAGGCCCCAGATGCGCGCCACGCCATCGCTGACCTGGAGGACCTCACCGATCTCCTCGGCGTGAAGCTCCTCCTCGTAGCGCTCGATCTGACGCACGAGTGCCTTCTTGATCTCGCTGGCGCTGAGCTGTGTTCCGGTCTTAGCCATAGGTTCCGATCTCTGGTTCCAATTGCGCCCGCTCGCGGTCGTCGTGACCTCGAGCGCCGGCGCCGTTCAGCCGGCCTGCGGCCTCAGCAGGCTGCGCCGCAGACCCTGAAGCCGGTGCCGTATCGAGCCGTCCATGATGCGGTCCCCCACCCTGACGATGACGCCGCCGATGATCCGCGGGTCCGTCCTGAAGCGTGGGAGCACTTCCATCCCCAACAGCTTGTCGAGATGCTTCCTGATGTTCGCTTCGGCGTTGGCGTCCGGCTCCGCCGCCATGGTCACATCGACCTGGATTCGCCCGAGCTGCTGGTCGACCAGCTTGTTGAACTCGACCGCGATCTCCGGCAGCACGCGCTGGCGGCGCTTGTCCACCACCACGAGCAGGAAACGCAGAAGCCGTTCCGGGATCTTCCCCTCGAAGACGTCGCGGAGGACCTGCTTCTTCTCGCGCGGCTCGATGCGCGGTGTTTCGAGAAAGAAGCGGAAATCGGCTTCCGACTCGAGTAGTTGTACGATCTGCCCTAACTCCGCCGCGTAGAGCTCCGCGGCGTCCTCCGCCTGGGCAAGCTCGAACAGCGCTTCCGCGTAGCTTCGTGCGACCGTCGTCTCTTGCATCAGCCGGCCTCGCCGCCCTTCTCCTCGGCCACCAAGCCTTCCAGGTACTCCTCAACGATTCGACGGTTCTCCTGCGAGTCCACCTCCTTGCGCAGCACACGGCCGGCTGCCGAGATGGACAGGTCCACCGCCTCGCGCCGCAGCGCTTCCAGCGCCTCGTCCCGCTCGCGCCCTATGTCTTCACGGGCGCTGGCAACGATCTGTTCTTTTTGGCTGCGGGCTGCATCGAGCAGTTCGGCCCGCAGCTTCTCCGCCGTCTTGCGGCTATCGGCAAGGATGTTCTGCGCCTGCTCACGCGACTCATCGAGGACCTGCCGGTGCTCATCGAGCAGCCTGCTCGCCTCCTCCCGGTCGCGGGCCGCGCCGTCCAGCGTCTCCTGGATCCGTTGCTCGCGGGTCTCCAGGGCGCCGAGGATCGGGCCCCAGGCCCATTTCCGCAGGACGAAGAGTAGGGCCAGGAATATCAGCCAGGTCCAGAACATCAGGCCCGGCCAGTTGATGTCGAACAGGCCGCCACCGCCGCCGCCGTGCTCCTCCTGCGCCAGCAGCGGGATCGCCGTGACGCCGGACAGGGCGAGGATGGCGGCGAAGGCGGATAGATGCCTGGCTAGCGCCGTCGCGCGGCGCCGCTGTTTCGACCGCTTAGACATGAGAGAACTCATCCCAGCTCGGTTTACCCTTTGAGCAGCGCGATGACCAGCGCGAACAGGCAGACACCTTCGATCAGCGCCGCCGTGATGATCATCGCCGTCTGGATGCTGCCGGCAGCATCAGGCTGTCGAGCGATGCTCTCGGTCGCCGAGCCGCCGATCCGGCCGATACCGAGTCCGGCGCCGATCACCGCGAGGCCGGCCCCGATCGTCGCGCCCATCGTGCCGTAGAGCCTGAGCGCCGACTCCGCCTCTATACCCGGCGTGACGGCCTGAAGTGCACCGAAGATTGTCTCGATCATTTCCCCCTCCTATGAGGAGCTGTTGTTCCGAGAGTTACCGATCCCTCTAATGCGGGTGTCTCACCAACCCGATGAACACCGAAGTCAGCATGGCGAAGATGTACGCCTGCAAGAACGCGATGAATATCTCCATCAGCATGATCGCGACGGCCATCAGTACGGGCGCCGGCCAGATCACGTACTTGACGACACCCTCGGCCGCGCCCGCCATGAAGATCAACCCGACGAGCGACAGGATGACGAGGTGTCCCGCCGTCATGTTGGCGAAGAGACGGATCGCCAACGCGAATATCCGTGCCAGCTTCGCCACCAGCTCGACCGGGGTCATGACGACCGCCATTATGATGCTCCAGAACCAGTTGAGTCCCTTCGGTATGTAGACGATCGTCCCGAGATAGGCCTTCGGCCCAATGTGCAGCAGACCGCCGACCTCGATCGCGACGAGCGATAGGACGGCGAGCGCCGCCGTAACGCCCACGTTTCCCGTGGCACTGGCGCCGAAGGGCACGAGGCCGAGCACGTTCATGTAGAGGATGAAGAAGAAGAGCGTGAGGATGAACGGAACGTACCGCTCACCGCCCTTCCCGATGTTGCGCATCGCGACCTCGTCCCGCAGGTAGATCACGAACGCCTCGATCATGTTGGCCAGGCCCTTGGGAGCTCGCTCGGCGCCCTTCCCGTGGGTCTTGCGCGCTACCCAGATCATCGTGGCGGCACACAGCAGGGCCGCGATCATCAGATAGAGCACGTGCTTGGTCGGCGACAGATCGACCGCGAACGAACCGATGTGCAGCGGCGGCCATTGCGGCAGCACCACCTCGCGGTTGATGAACGGGACCAAGAAGTGATGCGCATCGGACACCTCGGCCATCATGTGCTCGTTCCACGCAGTGGAGATGTCCTGCTCACCGGCCTGCGCCGCCTGCTCGGCCGCGGCGCCGTGAGTCTGCGCGAAGATCCACAACAGCCGGCCGGCGATCCCGATCATCGGACTCCGAGGTTGTAGCGGAAGACGACGGGCTCCAGCAGCAGCAGGCCGAATATCGCGGTCACCAGTGAGATGAGCGTCGGCTCGGCCGGGAACCCGAGGGTCCCGCCCAGCGTTAGCCAGGCGAGCAGACCTAGGACGAGAAGTCTGAGGAACGTCCCCGCCGTCCAGCCGGCGACGACCAGCGGGGCCCGGCGACGGGTGGCGGCGACGAGGATGCCGAAGGCTGCCGCCTGTACGAGCCAAGCGGCGGCCAGGCCTGCCCAGACGCCGTAGCGGGCAGGTGGCTCAAACTGTAATCCGATCAGCAAGGCGGAGAGGCCAACGAGTACCGCGGACGTCCCCGCGTAAATTGTCCACCTCTTCACTGCGGACCCGGAGCCTTTCGAATGGCAACTAGGCTTCGTCGTTACCGCGCTTCCGTGTACGACTGTCCTGCTGAATATCGAGGGCCTGGCGTACTACGAAGTAGAAGCCAGCGGCACCGCCCACGAACACGCCGATCACGGTGAAGACCGGAGAGGCGTCGAGCCAGTTGTCGAGGAACCAACCGAGGGCGACGAAGAGCCCCACCGCGAAGGCGAAGCCCCAACCGAGGCCGAGATATGCTCCGATCCTGTGGCGGTCCTCCTCCGGCAACCGCACCTCAGCCTCTCTGTGAGCCTCTCGAATGGCGGTAGACGACAGCCCAACGCGGCCAGAAGATACGTTCTGGCCAGTATTATATCAACCCACCCTTGACGCCCCATTTTGCCGGTATCTACCTTAGTTTGTGGATGTTGACAAATCCCCGACCGATGGGCGGCGGCAAGCCCTGCCGCGCCAGCGCGGCGGCCGCAGCGGCCCGCTCACGACCCGCCTTTCGGCACCGAAACTGTGAGTCCCCCGATGTCTCTCAGACCCGAGGCGGGCCCCGTACTGCGTGTTCCGGGGTCGCTGAGGTGATGAGCGAGGGCCCGACCACGCCTGCGGCCGGGACGGATCGGCCCGGATCGGTGAGCGGCGAGGAGTCAGAGGGCGCCGACCCGTTGGCAAGTCGAGACATCGAGCTGCTGGCGGAGTTGGCGGAGGCGCGGAGGCGCGTGGAGCTCGAGGTCGCCAAGCAGGTCGTCGGCCAGCGGCAGATCATCGAGGGTCTGCTGATCACGATCCTGGCCGGGGGACACGCGTTGCTGGTCGGGGTCCCGGGGCTGGCGAAGACCCTGCTGGTCTCGAGCCTTGCCCGGTCGCTGCGCCTACAGTTCAGCCGCATCCAGTTCACGCCCGATCTCATGCCTTCGGACATCACCGGGACCGAGATCATAGAGGAGAACGTCTCTACGGGGCGGCGCACGTTTCGCTTCGTTCGCGGGCCGATCTTCGCCAACGTCGTACTGGCCGACGAGATCAACCGGACGCCGCCCAAGACGCAGGCCGCGTTGCTGCAGGCGATGCAGGAGATGGAGGTCACGGCCGGGAGCGAGACGTACCGGCTGGAACGGCCGTTCTTCGTCCTGGCGACGCAGAACCCGATCGAGCAGGAAGGGACCTACCCGCTTCCCGAAGCGCAGCTCGATCGATTCATGCTCGAGGCGCGGATCACCTACCCGTCGCAGGCGGAAGAGGAGGAGGTGGCTGGCCGAACGACGACCGATCTGATGGAGGAGGTCGAGCCGGTCCTGTCGGCGGCGGAGATCCTGGAGTTTCAGGGTCTGGTTCGCCGCGTGCCTGTGCCACCCAGCCTGATCCGATTGGCGGTCCGCCTTTGCCGTGCCAGCCGGCCGGAAGCCGAGGAGGCGCCGGACTTCATCCGCCGCTGGGTGAACTGGGGCGTAGGGCCGCGCGGCACGCAGCATCTGGTCCTGGCAGCCAAGGCGCGTGCGGCGTTGGACGGCCGGGCGATGCCGGACTACGAGGATGTGCACGGGGTGGCGTTACCGGTTCTGCGTCACCGGGTCGTGACCAACTTCGAGGCCGAGGCGGACGGCCAAACGGCCGAAGGCATCATCGGGCAGCTGTTGCACCTCAGCGAGGAGTGGATCTAGGCGATGCCTGCCACCACGACCCCTGAAGAGCCTCCGAGTACAAGCCACAATGCGCGCCGCTGCAGCCGGCAGCGGAGGTGGGCACAATGAGCGCCGCGATCGGACTGCTGGCGGCGGCCGTTGCCCTCGTCGCGGCGGCCTCGGCGATCGAGGTCATCCTGTTCGCGCTTCCCTGCGCGCGGGCGAGTGAACTGGAAGCGGAAGGCGTACGCGGCGGCCGGACCCTGGCGGCGCTGCGCGCTCGACCCGCCGGACTGCTGGCTACGACCTGGCTGGTGCGGGTGGCCGGCGCCGCCATCGCCGCACTGGCGGCCTGGGACGCCGCGCGTCTGATCTCGGAGGCGTCGCTGATGGCGGGGCTGGTCGGCGTAGTCGTGGCGGTCGTGCTGGTGGTCCTGGCCGAGTTCGCCGGCAAGAGCATCGCGCAGCGGGCGGGCGAAGGGGCGGCGCTGCGCATCGCGGGTCCGATCCGGATACTCTCGAAAGTCTTGCTGCCCGTGACCTGGCCGGCCGAGCTGATCGCTCGAATGTTGGCGCCGCAG
Source organism: Gemmatimonadales bacterium (assembly GCA_050050535.1). Lineage (GTDB taxonomy): Bacteria > Gemmatimonadota > Gemmatimonadetes > Palauibacterales > KS3-K002. Next base: position 8,013 of record JASFTY010000125.1, read on the forward strand.
TACACGGAAATCCTACCCGGCATCTCCGACCGCGAGATCCGTGACCTGGTCAGCCCGGGCAACGGCGAGGCGGTCATCGAGGAGCACGAGCGGCGCTTGATCGAGCGGGCCTTCCTCCTCGACCAGACGACGGCCTACGACATCATGACCCCGCGGGTCGACATGTTCGCCTGGCCGGACAGGCGCACGCTGTCAGAGATCGCGCCCGAGCTTCGTAGCGCCCGCTACAGCCGTGTGCCCCTCTACAGCGAGAGCATCGACCATATCACCGGAGTCCTCCATCTCCGTGACGCGTATATGGCTCTGATCTCGGGCCAGCGCGACGTCGAGTTGCGGGCACTGGCGCGGGAGCCGTTCTTCGTACCCGGCTCCGTCACACTCGACAAGCTCTTGCTCGATTTCCAGACGCGTCGCATCCACCTGGGGATCGTGATCGACGAGTACGGCGGCGTCGACGGACTGATCGCGCTGGAGGACATTCTGGAGGAGCTGGTGGGCGAGATCGTCGACGAGAGCGATGTTGCCGAGGAGCCCATCGTGCGCCTCAGTCGCAACGAGATATTGGTCGACGGCACTGCCGATCTCCGCGAGATCAACCACTTCTTCAACGTTTCCTTCCCTCTGCTCGAGCACCGCTCGCTGAACGGCTACCTGTTGGAGGTGTTCGGGCAGGTTCCGGAGCCGGGCGAGCGGATCAGCCGCGAAGGCGTAGTGATCGAGGTCACCGCCGCCAGCGACACCCAGGTGCTGCGGGCGCGGATCAGTCGTGGGAATTAGGAATTCGGGATTCTAGAATCCCAGTACGTGAGCGGCGTACCAGCCGACCAGCGCCTCGCCACAGAGCAAGACGACGGCCGCGCCAATGGCCAGGAAGACGCCGAAGGGGACGAGCTTGCCCGTCTTGAGGCCGATGGGTCCGAAGATCACGGCACCGACGAGCGAGCCGACGAAGATCGTGAGCAGGGCGTAGAGCGGCCCGAGGAACGCGCCCACCATCGCCATCATCTTGATGTCACCGCCGCCGAGGGCCGGCTTCTTGAACGCCCACTCGCCCACGACCGCGACGCCATACATGAGGGCGAATGAGAGAGCCGCGCCGATGAGGGACATGAGCGGCGACGGGCTGCCGGGCGCGACAGACAAGGCGAGCCCGAGGACCAGGCCGCCGAGGCTGAACTCGTCGGGGATGATATACTCGCGCGCGTCGGTGACGGCGATCCCGAGCAGCAGCATGCAGAAGATCGCCGCCGATAACGCCTGCCAGCTGAGCCCGAAGGCCAGATAGGCACCGACCCAGATCGCACCGGTCGCCAGTTCGACGAGCGGATACTGGACCGAGATCGGGGCTTTGCAGGTCAGGCAGCGTCCGCGCAGCGCCAGCCAGCTGAGTACCGGGATATTCTCGTACCAGGTGATCTGGCGCCCGCACGACATGCAGCGGGAGCGCGGCCTGAAGATCGACTCGCCCTTCGGCAGCCGCACGATGCAGACGTTGAGGAACGAGCCGAACGACAGTCCGATGAGCGCGGCGTAGGCCAGTATGAACGGCTCAGACATTCAGTGCCTTCGGGTTGAGTGGACGTGGTCTCAGGTTGCCGATCCGGCGAGCAGTCGGTCGAGCAGGAGCGCGCCGGCGATCGCCACGTTGAGTGAATCCATGCCGCCGGGCAACGGCACGGCGACCAGCCGGTCAGCGTCGCGCCG
>JASFTY010000126.1:0-9671 GCA_050050535.1 Gemmatimonadales bacterium
GGAAGAGACTCGGTGTTGGACTGATCGGTGGCGGGTTCGTGGGGAAGTTCCACATCCGCTCGTGGGTCGGCGTCCGCGACTCCGACATCCTCGGCGTGACCGGCCGCCCGGATGGGACGCCGGAGGAGGCGGCGGCGCTGGCGAAGAAGCTCGACGTCGGCGATGCGAGGGTGTTCGAGTCGGTGACCGAGATGGTGGCCGACCCGGCGATCGACGCCCTCTGGATCTGCGCGCCCAACTTCACCCGCGTCGAGATCATGGAAGAGATCGTCGACGCCGTCGAGTCGGGCAAAGGCGAGCTGGTTGGCGTGGCCTGCGAAAAGCCGCTGGGCAGGAACGTCGCCGAGGCCCGCAGGATGCTCGAGCTGGTCAAGAGGGTCGGCCTGCTCGACGGCTATCTGGAGAACCAGCTCTTTTCGCCCGCCGTGACCAGGGGAAAGGAGATCCTCTGGACGCGCGGCGCGGCGCTGACCGGGCCGCCCTACCTGGCGCGGGCCGCGGAGGAGCACAGCGGCCCGCACATGCCCTGGTTCTGGGAGGGGTCGCTGCAGGGCGGCGGCGTGCTGAACGACATGATGTGCCACTCGGTCGAGGTCGCGCGCTTCCTGCTCACACCGCCGGACGCGCCGCGCACCGTGCTGACGCCGGTCAAGGTCTCGGCGCACACGTCCTGCCTGAAATGGCAGCAGCCGAGCTACGCGAAGATCCTCTCGGAGAACAGCGAGGGCGCGACCGATTACCTGGCGCGGCCCGCCGAGGACTTCGCCCGCGCCCTGGTCGAGTACCGGGACGAAGACGGGAACGAGCGGATCGTCGAGGTCACGACCTCCTGGTGTTTCGTCGGTGCGGGACTGCGATTGAGCATGGAACTGCTGGGGCCCGAGTACTCGCTGTCGGTGAACTCGCTCGATGCGGGCCCGAAGATCTTCTTCTCGCGCATGGTGAAAGGCGATGTCGGCGAGGACCTGGTGGAGAAGCAGAACGCCGAGATGGGGCTGATGCCGGTGGTGAGCGACGAGGCGAGCGAGTACGGCTATACCGGCGAGAACCGGCACATGGTTCGCTCTTTTCTAGACGGCGTTCGCCCGGCGGAGAATTTCGACGACGGGGTCAACGTGGCGGAGCTGCTGATGACCGCGTACATGAGCGCCGAGCAGGAAAAGACGATCCCGTTCCCGCCGCCGGGGCTTGACGAATATGTGCCGGCGGTGGCCCGCGGCGAGTGGAATCCGCGGAGGTGATAAGGGAGTGAAGGTCGAAGGTTGAACGGTGAAAGTTGAAGTCTGAGCGTTTTGAGTTGAATGGGAGACAATATGAAGCGCGTGCTGGTAGGTGTGATCATCGTGTTGGCGACGCTGGCGGTCTACGTGGGGTATGAAAACTTCATGGGACCGGGCTACGAGCAGATCCTCAAGGAACAAGACAGCACGTACACGACGGACGGCTGGGAGCATTTCGGGCCCGGCTACTTCGAGCTCGATCCCGAGACCGGCGTGCTCACCTCGCACGGCGGCATGGGGCTCTTCTATTACGCTGTCAGGGAGTACGGCGACTTCGTCCTCGAGCTCGACTTCAAGTGCTCCGATCAGGAGACGAACTCGGGCGTCTTCGTCCGCGTGCCGGGCGTCCCGACCAGCGACGACTACATCTATCACAGCTTCGAGATCCAGATCAACGACGCCGGCGAGGGGATCCACCGGACCGGCGCCGTCTACGACGCCGAGGCGCCCAGCGCCGCCGCCTCCAGCCCGCCCGGCGAATGGAACCACTTCAAGATCACCTTCGTCGGCTCGCACATCGAGGTCGAGCTCAACGACGTGAAGGTCATCGACTGGGACGCGGAACCGCGCGGCAAGGTCGAGGACTTCGCGCCCCGCGGATATATCGGGCTGCAGAACCACGACGATCGGAGCCCGGTCTACTTCAGGAACATCTATGTGAAGGAACTATGACCGAGAGGTAGAGAAGCCAGAACAGGTGAGCAATCGAGCAGGTGAGCATTCGAGGTTTGAGTTGGCCGGTCACCCGAGTTCCTTGCTACTTCCACGGCTCAATTGCTCGAATGCTCACTTGATCTGACTTCCCTACGTCCCCCCACCCGCTCCGTTCTTCTCCAGGCAGTGCCACTCTTGCCCGGCACCCGTCGGGCGGTGGTGAGACATGTAATGTGTCTTACGAGCACTGGCGCGCTCGGTGGGCGTTTGCGATAATAGGAATCGTTCTGCAGACGAATGTACTTCGCTAATCCGGCGGCCAGGGCTGGAGAAAACTCGTGCGCGGCCTGTTCTTGCCCTGGCGGCGCCTACCGGGAAGGAGCCCCAACCATGCGGATCAAGGACATCCTGCGCGAGAAGGGAAGCGACGTCGTGACGATCGTGCCTGGAGCGACGGTACGCGACGCCATCGTGCGTCTGAACGAGCACAACATCGGGAGTCTGGTGGTAACGACGGAGAACGGTGTCGTGGTCGGGATCATCACGGAGCGCGACATACTGCGGGAGGTAGCGGAGCGTTGCGAGGAGGCGCAGGCGCGGGAGGTCATCGACGTCATGACGCGGGAAGTGATCATCGGCGTCCCCGAGGATGATCTCGATTACGTGATGGGCGTGATGACGAAGAACCGGATCCGTCACCTACCGGTTCTGAGCGAGACTGGGCTGGTAGGGATCATCTCGATCGGCGACGTGGTGAACAAGAGCCTGCGGGAGACGGCTTTCGAGAATCGGATGTTGAGGGACTACATCCACGGCACGGCGGGCTCGAGGCCGGCGGGCTGATACGGGCCGGGCCGGACCCCGGGGACGGGCCCGGGCGGGAGCGCGGCGGCCCGGTGGGTAGGGGAGACTACTCCTCCGTCTGCTGGGCCGACTTCCAGATGACCATCTGGCGCTGGCCGTCCGGGCTCTCCTCGACCCGCAGGGTCAGCGTGTTGCCGTCCTCGATTCCCAGGTCCTCGCGGATCTCCTGGGGGATGGTCAGCCTGCCGCCGCTGCCCACTGTGACGTCGGCGTAGTAGAGCGAACGATAGATGCCCGCCATGTCCTTTTCCCTCCTTGATGTCGGGCGGCCGCGCAGCCGCTGGCCGCATGCTCCCGTCATCCTGTTCCGGCAGGTCCCCCGCGTGAAAGGCGCATAAACATGGGACGGCCGGGGCGCTGCGGCAAGCGGGGGGGCGCTTGCCGCGTGTTACCGGGCTGGGGCATTTTGTGCGGGGAGATTCTGGGCCCCGAAGACCATCAACTCGCCTGGAAGCCAGGACTACGGTCGTGACCGAGCCAGCCTCGAAGCTGGGCAGATTCCTCGCCGAGCTGAAGCGACGGAAGGTGTATCGCGTGGCGGTGGTCTATGTTGTCGTCGGATTCGCCGTGATCGAGGGCGGGCAACTCATCTTCGATGCGCTCGAGTTCCCGCGCGCCGCCTGGCAGTTCGTCGTAATCCTCACCATCCTCGGCTTCCCGCTCGCGCTGGTCCTGGCCTGGGCGCTCGATATCACGCCCGAGGGTGTGCGGCGCACGGAGCCGGCCGGAGCCGAACCAGCCCCCGCGCCATCGACCGCACGGCCTGCGGTGGCGGATGATGTCGAGCGAAGATCGATCGCGGTGCTGCCCTTCGCCAACATGAGCGACGATCCCGAGAACGAGTATTTCAGCGACGGGATGACGGAAGAGATCATCAACGCGTTGACCCAGCTGAGGGATCTGCGCGTCGCCGCCCGCACGTCGTGCTTCGCGTTCAAGGGCAAGACGCCGGACATCATCGAGGTCGGAGCCAGGCTCAAGGTCGCGACGGTGCTGGAGGGGAGCGTGCGGAAGGCCGGGAACAGGCTTCGGATTACCGCCCAGCTGATCAACGTCGCCGATGGTTATCACCTGTGGTCGGAGCGCTACGACCGGGAGCTGGAGGACGTTTTCGCCATCCAGGATGATATCGCCAGGGCGATAGCGGACAAGCTACAGGTCACGCTCGCAGTCGGCGTGGCGGAGAGGCTGGTCAGGCCGCCGACCGAGAGCCTCGAAGCCTACGACCTGTACCTGAAGGGACGATTCTTCGTCAACCAGGGGGGAGAGGGTCCGCGGAAGGGACTCGAGTACTTTCAGCAGGCACTCGCCTGCGATCCCGAGTACGCCCTAGCGCACGCCGGTATCGCCGAGGCCTACGTGTGGCTCGGCGGCACCGGCATCCTCCGTCCGCAGGAGGCGCTGCCGAGGATCCGGGAGGCGGCGACCCGGGCACTCGAGCTGGACGAGACTCTAGCCGAAGCACACCTTTCGTTGGGTCGGTTGAGCTGGACGCACGAGTTCGAGTGGTCGAATGCCGAGAAGCACTTTCTCCGGGCGCTCGAGCTCAATCCCGGCCTCGCAGAGGCCCGTTCCATGTACGGCTTCTTCCTCGCCTCGATGGGACGATTCGAGGAGTCGCTCGCGGAGCTGCGGCGCGGCGTACAGCTCGATCCGCTCGCGCAGCTTTCCAATACCTGGTTGGGGCAGGTTCTCGCGTGGCTGGGCCGGTTTCCGGAAGCGATCGAGCGGCTTCGCACCGCGCTGGAGCTAGACCCAACATCCTGGCACGCGAACCACATACTCGGCATGGCCTACCGGCTCGACTCTAACTACCCGGAAGCGATCGAGGCGCTGCAAACCGCGATGGCTCTGGCCAGTCGCCATCCGTGGTCGCTCATGGAGCTTGCGCTGACGTATGCAGCTTCTGGCGACCAGGCGCAGGCAGAGGCCATCTACGACGAGCTTGTCGCACGGTCGCACGGCGAGTACGTGCCGCCCACAACTCTCTCGTTTGTGAGCGCGGCACTCGGCAGGGTAGATGAGGCGTTCGAGTGGCTGGAACGAGCATATCAAGAGCATGACATGCTAATGACCTGGTTGAAGCTACTGCCGCACTTCGATCCGCTTCGCGACGACCCGCGCTTCCAAGACCTGCTGCGCCGCATGAACCTCCTGGAGTAGGTGGCCCCGGCAGGTTCTGGTGGCCGACGGGTCGGAACCTCGCTGGCCGCCGCACGGATTTCCGGTCAATAGGGAGAATCGGGGCTGCACAGCCGCGGCTTGCCGTTGGCAATGCCGCCGGGGCATCTTGTGTAGGGAGATTCCTCGCCCTGAATCGCGTCAATCCGCTGGAAGCCTGGGCTATGCCCGTGACCGAGCCAGCCTCGAAGCTGGGCAGATTCTTCGCCGAGCTGAAGCGACGGAAGGTCTATCGCGTGGCGGTGGTCTAGGCCGTGGTGGCCTTCGTGATCTGGGGGGCCGCGGAACAGCTGGTCCCGGGGCTGGCTCTCCCCGATTGGGCCTTTCGCCTCATCGTCCTGCTCACGATCCTCGGCTTCCCCATCGCGCTGGTCCTGGCCTGGGCGTTGGAGGTCACGCCAGAAGGGATTCGCCGGACCCCCACGCTCGAGCCCGCCGTCGGCCCGGAGGGCGAGGAAACCGCTGAGCCCGTCTCCACTACGGCGGAGCCACAGCCTGCCTCGATCGCCGTGCTCCCGTTCATCGACATGAGCCCTGAAAGAGACCAGGAGTACTTCTGCGATGGGATGGCGGAGGAGCTGATCAACGCGCTGACTAAGGTGAAGGCGCTGCGGGTGGCGGCCCGCACCTCCTCGTTCCAGTTCAAGGGGAAGTCGGAGGATGTGTGTGAGATCGCGAAGAAGTTGCGTGTTGGCTCGGTGCTGGAAGGGAGCGTGCGGCGCGCCGGCGACCGGCTGCGGGTCACGGCGCAGCTGGTGAGTGCGGAGGAAGGCTACCACCTGTGGTCGGAGACGTACGAGCGGCAGCTGGAGGACGTGTTCGCGATCCAGGACGAGATCTCCCGCTCGATCGTTGACACGCTGCGCCCGACCTTGCTGGGAGAGGAAGAGCCGACGCTGGTCAGTGCATCGACGGAGAACCCGGAGGCCTACGACTGGTACCTGCGTGGGAGGTATCACTGGGACCAACGCTACGAGGTGGGGTTGGAGGCGGCGCTCAAGTACTTCCAGCAGGCCGTCCAGATCGATCCTGGCTTTGCGCTCGCCTACCGGGGCATCGCCGACTGCTACACGATACTTGGGATCTTCGGATATCTTCCGCCGAATGAGGTGATGCCGAAGGCATTGGGCGCAGCGCTGCGGGCCCTGGAGCTGGATGACGGACTCAGCGAGGCCCACGCCTCGCTGGGCTTTGTCCACTTCTGGAACGGTTGGGATTGGGAGACCGCGGAGAAGGAATACGCGCGTGCGATCGAGCTCAACCCCAACAACGCGGAGGTGCGCGCCTGGTATACCATCCTCTGCGTCGCGCAGGGACGATTCGAGGAGGCGCTCGAGCACGCGGTGACGGCCCGGCGCCTCGATCCGCTGCATCCGTTCGTCGCGCTACAGTTGGGTAACGTCAAGGTCCTGACGGGAGATTTCGAAAGTGCGATACGGCATTATGAGGAGGTCGTGGAGAGAGAGCCGGGGTACCTCCTTGCTCTGTTCCTTCTGTCCTATACCTATAGCGTGGCCGGTAGGCACGATGATGCGGTGAGGATGGCGGAGCGGGCGGCAACGCTCGCGAAACAGGCCCCGTTCTTCAAGGGTGCTTTGGCAGGACGCTACGGTCGTGCGGGAAGGGAAGAAGAGGCGCGGTCGATTCTGGCTGAGCTGAGCGAGCGCACGGCCTCAGAGTACGTCTCCCCACTCTTCCTGCTCTGGGGCTACCTCGGTTTGAAGGAGAAGGAGAAGGCACTGGAGTACCTCGCCAAGGCTGTTGAGGAGCAGAGCCCGTATTTGTCTTTCATTCATGTGGACGCTCAGTACGATCACCTCAGGTCTGATCCGCGCTTCACCGAGCTGGCTAGCCAGGTGGGCTCGGGCGTCGTGAAGGGCGCTGGCGCCGTCAGGGGGTTCCGTGGGTGAAGCGGAGTCGAGGCTAGGTCGTCTGCTCGGCGAGCTGAAACGACGGAAGGTGTATCGCGTAGCGGTGGTCTATGCCGTCGTCGCCTTCGCGATCTGGCAGGTCGCCGAGATCACTTTCCCGGCGCTGCATCTCCCCGAGTGGGTGCTCACCTTCGTCGTCGTGATCGTGATCATCGGCTTTCCCATCGCGCTGGTCCTCGCCTGGGCGCTGGAGGTCACCCCTGAAGGGATCCGGCGAACCGCCCCGTCGCACTCCGCTGCCGGCCCAGACGGCGAGGAAGCCGCTGAGCCCCTCTCCACAACGGCGGAGCCGCAGCCTGCCTCGGTCGCGGTGCTACCGTTCACCGACATGAGTCCGGAGCGAGACCAGGAGTACTTCTGCGATGGGATGGCGGAGGAGCTGATCAACGCGCTGACTAAGGTGAAGGAGCTGCGGGTGGCCGCACGGACCTCGTCCTTCCAGTTCAAGGGCAGGTCGGAAGACGTGCGAGAGATCGCGAGGAGCCTGGGAGTCCGCTCGGTCCTGGAGGGGAGCGTGCGGCGCGCCGGCGACCGGCTGCGGGTCACCGCGCAGCTGGTGACCGCGGAGGACGGCTACCATCTCTGGTCGGAGACCTACGAGCGGCAGCTGGAGGACGTGTTCGCGATCCAGGACGAGATCTCGCGTGCGATCGTTGATACGCTGCGCCCGACCCTGGTGGGCGAGCCGGAGCGAGACCTCGTCAGGGCGTCCACGCAGAGCATGGAAGCCTACGACCACTATCTACGAGGCAGGTACTACTGGGACCAGCGCTACAAGGTTGGACTGGAAGCGGCGCTGAAGTACTTCCAAAAGGCCGTCGAGATCGATCCCGGCTTCGCGTTGGCCTATAGAGGCATCGGCGACTGCTACACGGTCCTCGGTATCTACGGTTTCCTTCCGCCGGATGAGGGGCGGTCGAAGGGTAAGGCTGCCGTGTTCCGGGCGCTGGAGCTGGATGAGGGGCTCAGCGAGGCGCACGCATCGCTCGGCTGGTCCCATTTCTTCTACGGATTCGAATGGGACCTAAGCGAGAAGGAGTACCAACGTGCCATCGAGCTGAGCCCCGGCAACGCGGAGGCTCACACCTGGTACGGGATTCTGTGCGGTGCGCAGGGACGGTACGCGGAAGCGTTCGAGCACCTGGCGATCGCGCTGCAATTGGATCCGCTCTCCTCCTACATCACCTCGATGTTGGGTGTGCTGAAGATCTACGCCGGAGATACCGAAGGTGGAATCCGCACACTGGAAGGGGTAGTCGAGCGGGATCCGCGATATCTGATGGCAGTCTGGTTGTTAGGCTGGGGTTACTCCTGTGCTTCCAGATTCGAGGAAGCGGTGCGGAGCGGCGAGCGAGCTCTGGCGCTCTCCGACGGAGCCAACTTCTGGAAGGGCGGGCTGGCCATGTGGTACGGGCGAGCGGGGCGGCGGGATGAGGCGCTGGAGCTCATCGATGATCTATCCGAACGCATGACCACGGAGTACGTTTCGCCGCTAATGCTGGCCTGGGGCTATTTCGGTCTGGGCGATGAAGAGAAGTTCTTCGAATGGCTGGCTAAGGCGGTGGCCGAGCAGAGTCCCTATCTCTTCTCCATACATCAGGACCTTCAGTATGACCTCTTCAGATCTGACACGCGCTTCACCGAGCTGGCCAGCCAGGTGGGCTCGGGCGTCGTGAGGAGTCATTCCCCCAGCGACTGAGCGGCGAGCGCGGCCTTCTCAACCAGCACGATGAATCGCGGCTTCGACCGGCTCCAGGAGGTTGAGATGAGAAAACTACGCATGCTTGTACCGTCGGCTACGATCTTGAGCTTGCTGGTCGGGTGCCAGGGCAATGAGGCGACAGCAGAGCTAGAAGTGATGAAAGCGCGTGCAGAGGTTGAGGAACAGAATAAAGAGCTTATCAGGCAGTACTATGTCGAACTGGATGATACCGATATCGGAGAACTGGGCGAGTTCGTCGCCAGATTCGTCTCACCAGAATTTATTCTGCATCTACCGGGTGGTGTCGACGTCAGCGGAATGGAGGCGCTGGCGGAGTATTACACCGGTATGAGTGAGGCTTTTCCAGAGGCAACACACACCATTGATGACGTGATAGCCGAGGGAGACAAAGTCGCCTTTCGAGCGACGACGAGAGGCATCCACCGAGGCGAGTTCATGGGCATCCGACCGACCGGTAACGAGGTAACGATCACATTCGATGGGTTCTGTCGGATTCGAGATGGCAAGATCGTTGAATGGTGGAGCGAGTATGACGCTCTGGGCCTGATGACGCAACTCGGCATGCGGCTGACGCCGAGCGCAGGAGAACGGTAGGGTCGTGTGAGGAGCTATTCCGCCCGCGCCTGAGCTGCGACCCCGACCCGTTCGACCAGGTCGATGAACCGCGGGTCGGAGCGGAAGTCGTCCCAGGTTGGGTAGTAATGGATACTCATCATGTTCGGGTCGCGTGCTTCGAACGATTGCTCGAGCAAGTCGAGGGCCGCGTCCTTCTCACCCAAGCCCAGGCGGATCAACGCGTAGTCGAAGGGCGACACATATTCTCGCCTCGATCGCTCGAACAGCTCGGCGAGTATCTCTTGCGCCTTGTCCTCGTCGCCGTTCAAACCGTGGGCCCAGCCGAGCGAGGGGAGGAACCATAGGGTTCCACCGGACAACTCGACGGCCTTCTCGAAGTGGATCAGGCTCTCGGCGACCCGGGAATCGTACGCGTTGGTCTCGCCCAACAGCCAATGCGCGATCGGGAAGTTGGGGTCCAGT
>JASFTY010000127.1:0-9656 GCA_050050535.1 Gemmatimonadales bacterium
CCGCCAGGTACCAGGTCCGCGCGACACCCAGCGCGATGCCGGCACCCACGACCAGCGCACCGGCCAGCCAAACGACGAACAGCACCGCGCCCCACGGGATCCCCGCAGCGGCCGATACCCGATCCGTGCTTCGTCCCCCCACCGCCAACGTCTCGACCGTCCCCGCACGGACGCTCGCCGCACGCGTGCCGCCAGCGTCCCCTCGACCCGCCGGGGGCAGCGCCGCAAGCCGGCCGCCAGCGTGCTCCGCCTGCACCGCGGCAGCGACCGCCACCCGCTCAGCCGCCTCGGCCGATGGCCGCACCGCGACGCGCGGAAGCGCCGGGACGCTCCAGCTCGGAACCAGCGGCGTCAGGACCGGGGTCAGCAGCACCACGGCCAACGCCAGAGTCCACACCAGATGCCGCGACGCCGCCGGCCGCCGCCGCAGCGCGAGACTCAGCACCGCCGCTAGCGCCACCACCACCGTACCCTTCACGGCGGCGCCCGCCAGAACCTGTATGACGATATCCCCGCTCATCATGATTACCGTCCTTCGCGCCGGGCCTGCTCGATCAGCTCGGCAATCCGCTCCAGCTCCTCGTCCGACAGCTCGGCCGCCGACATGTCCAGAAACGCCGCAACCGCTCTCTCCGTAGATCCGTCGAAGAACGTCCGCACCAGACGCCGCAGCGCCGACTCCAGCGCCTCGGCACGCGGCACCGTCGGCCGATACGCATAGCGCGGCCCGTCCGCCTCGTGCGTTACGTGTCCCTTATCCTCCAGCACCCGCAGCAGCGCGCGCACCGCCGAGTAGCTCGGCGGGTCCGGCAGCTCCTCCAATACCTCGGCCACCGATGCCCGGCCCCGACGGTACAGAATGTCCATGATCTGGCGCTCGCGCCGGCTGAGATCTAAGTGGGGTCTTTTCTCCATCCCGGCCCCCGGTCCCCAACAGGTCGGACGCGCGGCGGCGTCGCAGGGTTGCGGCTGCTAAAAAATCAGCAGTATGCTAAAAATGCAGCATACGCGCCGTTACGTCAAGGACCGCGATGCTCCTACTCTCGCTGCTCCAGGGCGTTCGCCTCATCGACACGGCCGACGAAGCGCAGCGTCCTCGCCAGATTCTCGACCACGACCACCCGCAGCTCGGGGTGTGCGGGGTCGGGCGCGGCCTGACAGATGGCGAGGGCGCGCTCGTAGAGCGGCAGCGCAACGTCGTGCCTGCCCTGCATGAGGAGGATGGTGGCCAGGTTGTTGAGTGCGAGGGCGACCTGCGGGTGTTCGGGGCCCAACGCGGCCTCGGAGACGGTGAGCGCGCGGCGGTAGAGCCGCTCGGCGTCGCGGAACCTGCCTTGCCGCCGCAACATCCCGGCCTGGTTTCCGAGAGCGAGTGCGACTTGAGGGTGCCGGCGGCCGAGGCCGCGCTCGAGTGTCAGCAGCGCGTGCCGGTAGAGCGGCTCGGCGTCGCGGTATCTGCCCTGCACGTTGAGGGCGGTGGCCAGATTATTGAGTGCCAGAGCGAGGTAAAGCGAGCCGGGCGTTCTCTCCGAGATGGACAGGGCGAGGCGGTAGAGCCGCTCGGCAGCCGGATAGTCGCCCTGTTGCATGAGCAGTCCGGCCCGGTCGCCCAGGATCAGAGCGACCTGCGGATGCCCGGTGCCCAGGGCGGTCTCGGCGATGGCGAGGGCGCGGCGATTGAGGGGCATGGCTTCCGCATACCTTCCCTGCTGCGCCCGCACCATCGCCAGGCCGTTGAGCGCGATGGCGAGCTGCGGGTGCTCGGTGCCGAGCCGCCGTGCCCGGATCGTGGCGGCGCGAGTGTGAAGCGAATCCGCCTCTGCCAGCGAGCTATGCATCTGGAGCAGGCGCGCCAGCGCGATCATCGCGGTGGCGACCTGGGGATGCTCCGGCCCCAGCGCCTCCAGCCGAATCTCCAGGGCGCGCCGAGTCACCCGCTCGGCGTCGGCGGTCATCCCGCGGACGGCGAGCACGGATCCGAGGGCGAGGAGTACGACGGGATCGTCGGGGCGCAGCGAGCTTGCCGACGTGAGAGCGAGCTGTGCCGCCTGGTAGTGGCCGCCCGCGAAGTCCGTGCTCGCCAGGGCGAGTAGCTTTTCGGGCCGCCGTGCTTCTGACGCAGCCAACGATCTCCTGATCAAGACGCTCGCCTCGTGGAACCGTCCGGCGAAGAGCGCCGCGAGTCCCTGCGAGTACGGTGTCGCTGCCCGCTCGCGCCAGCGGGCTACGGCCGACTCGAGCTTCGCCAGTTCGATGCCGCGCAGCACCGCCAGCTCGGCGATGAAGGGGTCGGGATGTGCGACCGCGCCGAGCGCGGGGTCGAGCCGCGCGACCGCGGACTCCACGATCCGGCGAAGGCTGTCATCATCTTGCAGGATATCGACGCGGTCGGCGTCCGCCGGCTGCGCGGCGGCGAGCCGCGGCAGACAGAGAATCGCGATCAGAACCGAGGCGAGCCGGCCCGGCAGGTGCCGGCACGTGTAGAGCGTATCCACGGGTGAGTTCCCTCCGACGTCAGTTCGCGGTCATCGAACCACGTCCTCAGCCCGTTCCGCACCACCGCTCTCGTTACGGACCAGGTCCTTCTCGGCAGCAGAGCGCGGCGAACGAGCTCACCACACGACGGGTGCAGGAGTGATGCGGTCGGTCGTCGTGCCGTCGCCCAGCTGGCCATAGCTGTTGTCGCCCCAGCAGTAGGCGTTGCCGTCGGTAGCGGCGCCGCACGTGTGGCTGGCGCCGGCGCTCACGGCGCTGAAACGGATCCCGCTGGTGACTAGGACCGGGGTCAGCCGCGCGGTCGTCGCGCCGTTGCCGATCTGGCCTTCACGACTGTCGCCCCAGCAGTAGGCGTTCCTGCCGGCCGTCACAGCGCAGGTGTGCCCGAGTCCGGCGCTCACCGCGTCGAAGCCGAGCCCGCGCAGCACCTGGACGGGAACGATCCACGGGGTCGTCGACCCGACACCGAGTTGGCCGAAGATATTGAGTCCCCAGCAGAAAGCTCTGTTGGCAGTCGCCACCCCGCACGTATGGCCGGCACCGGTACTCAGCGTGGTGAACTCGAGACCGCCGACGACCGGGACCGCGGTCAGCCGGTCGTCACGGCTGTCGTCGCCCAGCTGGCCGTGCGAGTTGTCTCCCCAACAGTAGGCGGCGCCGCCGGCCGTCACAGCGCAGGTGTAGCCCGCCGATGCAGACACGGCGACGAAGCTCTGCTCGGTCGAGACGGGCACGGGGATGGCGGTGTTCCTCCGGCTGCCGTCGCCCAGCTGGCCCGTCGCGTTCAGACCCCAGCAGTAGGCGGTCCCGCCGGTCGTCACACCACAGGTGTGGCGCTCGCCGGCGCTCAACACGACGAAGTCGAGCTCTCCGGCGACCGGCACCGGCACGGTACGATCGGTAGTCGTCCCGTCGCCCAGTTGACCGTCACGGTTGAACCCCCAGCAGTAGCCGTCTCCGACCGCTGTCACACCGCACGTGTGTTGACGGCCAGCGCTCAAAGCTGTGAAGTCGAGTCCGCCGACGACCGGCACCGGGGTAGGCCGGGCCGACGTCGTGCCGTCGCCCAACTGGCCCGATTCGTTCTCCCCCCAACAATAGGTGTCACCCTCGATCGTGATCCCACAGTTGTGAGTCCAGCCGGCGCTGACCGTGGGCGACAACTCGACGGCGAGCCGCGCGTAGCCACGCAGCCCGCGCGCCTCCGCAGCGATCGTCGCCAGCCCCGGGGCCACCGCGGTCACCAGCCCCGCCGAATCCACCGTCGCGACGTCCTCGTTCGACGACCACCAATCGAACGTCGCGACCTCGACGGCATCGCCGCCCGCGTCCCACATCACCGCAAGGAACCGGACCGTGTCGCCCAGCGCCGTGAACGTGTAGTCCGCCGGCGTCACGATCACCGCCGGGCCCGGACCGCTGGGGCTTTCGGCAGCGCCGCAGCCGAGCAGCTGCGCAGCCACCAGAACAGCCGGCACGATTCGCCATCGCACGACGGCGGACGGGTTTTGCAGATAGCTGGATGTGTGGGGTACTGCCACGGCTGAGCTGCCCAGACTACGAGGTCACGGCTCCACGACCGCCCTCGGTCCACTCCCGGTACTGCACGATAGGTACGCAGCTGCAGGCGCGCAACGGGCGGAGAACGGCAATAGGGACTCAGAAGCCGATGGGGAGTAGGCCGGGAGGGACTCGAACCCTCAACCTACGGATTAAGAGTCCGTTGCTCTGCCAAATTGAGCTACCGGCCTAACCGTGAGGCAGGCCAAAACTACTCTTCCGGTGCCGAGCGTCAATCCCTGAGCAGTTGCAGGACGTGGGCCGGCGGCCGCGGGAAGCCGCTGGGGTTGAGTGCCCAGGCGAGGGCCTCGAGCCCATCGATCAGGCGCGGGCCGGCCCGGGTGAAGCAGCGCCCGTCGCCGATGAACACGAGCCCGCGGCGCGTCGCCCTGAGGTCGCGCCAACCCGGGCGGTCGGTAATCAGGCGGAACTCCTCGCGGGCCCGGTCGATGCCGATGTCCTCGCAGGCGACGACGATGACGTCGGGGTTCTTCTTCCTGATGCTGTCCCACGCGACCGGGATCGGTGCCAGGCCCGCGGTGTTCAGCACGTCGCGACCGCCGGCGAGCTCTATCAGCTGCGGTACCCAGTATCCGCCGGCGATCAGCGGATCCATCCACTGGAGCAGGGCGACGCTCTGGCGGCGGGCACCGCGCAGGTTCTTCTCGACGGTCTCGATGCGGCGCTCCATCTGGTAGACCAGCTCGCGTGACTCCTCGAGGTGACGCAGCGCGAAGCCGACCCGCGCGTGATCGTCGAACACGTCGTCGAGATGCCGCGGGTTGAGGATCAGCAGTATGGGACGCGGGTTGAGACCTTCGGCGATCGCTCGTACGCCCGGCAGCGAGACGAGCGAGATGTCGGCCGGCCCCTGCGTGATCAGGACCTTCGCCTTCATTCCCCAGAGCGCCGTCTCGTCGAGCCGGTAGACGCTGCCGTACTTCTTGCTCGCCTCGACTTTCTGTTTGTGGATCTCGTGGCTCGACAGCTCGCTGTCGTCGAAGCGCGGCTTCGTTACCGCGGTGCGCTGCCGCGCTTCCGCCGGATAGTCGCAGGCGTGGGACACGCCGACGACATCATCGCCCGCGCCGATGGCGAATGCTATCTCGGTGGCCGTGGGGAAGAGACTGACGGTCCGTCGCAACTGGCACCTAGACGTCGGGCAGCGAGCGCCGATCCCTACCACCGGTCTCGAGCTCGCGGCGGAAGCGCTCGGCCTCGATCAGCCGGTTCACCTGGCGGTCGAGATCGTGAACGATGTCCTCGAGCTGGGCCATGCGGCCCTCGATCTCCTCCTTCTCCGCCTTGAGACCCTTGAGCTTGGCGTACTCGCGGATCAGCGGCCGCACCACGACGTGCGTGGCGAGCGCCAGGCTGGGTATGCCGAGAACGAAGACGATGGCAAGGATTTCCTCCACTCACTCCTCCGCCTGCAAGAGTGCCGGTGCCAAAAAATAGGCCCGACGCCCCCCGCTCGGTAGCCCCGCGCCGCCCCGGCGCCGCCGCCTGAAACGCAACCTTTCGCCCCATCGTAATGTCCAACCAGGTGATAGCCTCACTCCCATCCACAGCACGGAAGAGGGGAAATAGCAATGCACTCGAGGTCTTACCTGCTGCCGCTGGCCCTCGTAGGCCTGGCCTGCGCGTCCGCCGGGGCCGGTGCCCCCACCCCCGCCCCCGCACCCCAGCAGGCCCGGGTCGTCCAGGACGACGACTGGTGCCGCGAGAGCGGTTATGACCGGGATCGCGACCACTACTGCGAGGTCCGCGAGTTCACCCTGCGCGCCGACCGCGAGGTGATCGCCGTCGACGCCAGCCCCAACGGCGGGATCCGGATCGAGGGCTGGGACCGGAACGAGATCCTGGTGCGCGCCAAGGTGCAGGCGCAGAGCCGCGACGAGGGCGGCGCCCGTGAGATCGCCGGCGAGGTCGAGGTCGCGACGGGGCGGACGATCGGATCGGACGGCCCCCGCACCGGGCGCGGCGAAAGCTGGTCCGTCAGCTACCGGGTCTACGTCCCCTACGACTCGAACCTGGAGCTGGAGAGCACGAACGGCGGCATCACGATCAACGACGTCTCGGGCCGAATGTACTTCCGCACCACGAACGGCGGGATCCAGCTGAGCGGCCTGAGCGGTGACGTGGACGGCCACACGACGAACGGCGGCGTGACCGTCGAGCTGTCGGGCGACGGTTGGGAAGGCGCGGGCCTGGATGTCCAGACCACCAACGGCGGAGTCAAGGTCTACCTGCCGGAAGACTACAACTGCCGACTGGAAACGGGCACGGTGAACGGATCGTTCCGTATCGACTTCCCGATCATGGTGCAGGGCCGTATCGATCGCCGCATCGAGGCGACGCTGGGCGACGGCGGTCAGATGATCCGCGTCACCACGACGAACGGAAGCGTTCGGATCGGTAGACGGTAGGTCGGTACGTCGGTATGCGGTTTTCAGTAATCAGTGACCAGTGATCGGTGATCGGTGATCGGTAATCAGTAGCTGTTACACGGTGTGTTAGGCGAGCACTGATTACTGATCACTGATTACTGATCACTACTCGCCGCCCACGTGCAGATCATCATCATCCCGAAAGAGCCCCCGCGCATTCCCGGCGACCTCGGCAGGCGTGAGCGCCGCCTTGTAGACGGCGTGGTAGAAGACCACCGCTTGCGGGTCGCGTATCCACCAGAGCGGCGAGCGCGGCACGATCTGCAGCTCGAGGTTCTCGACGTCGAAGGCGAGCCCTTCGCCGGGTGCCGGCGGCCTACCGAGGAGCAGGCGGCCCGGCCCTTGATCGACTCCATCGACGTACAGTTGGACGCGGCGCTCGGGGGCCGGGTCGTCGGCATCGTAGACGACATGAAAGACGCGGCGCTCGCCGTCCGCCGCTGCCGCGTCCCAGGTGACGAGGATGACGGGCTGGCGACTCGTTCGTAAGGTCACCGACGGCCGTCCATCCCACAGCGTCCCGAACATGGTGACCGGGAACGGCAGGCCGCGGTGGCGCCTGGAGCCGCGGGCGCGGCCGCGCGGCCGGCCCCGGCCCTGGAACCCGGCTACCGAGGTGGCTATCGGCGCATCGCGCCAGGAGGCGACGGTCACAAAGGTCGCCTGCGTGGCGCCAGCCAGAGCCTCCTGGTACTTGCTGCCCGCAGCGTCCGCTGCCACGCTGCCCGTCCCGCGGACCCGCATCGGCCGTCCGACGCGGAGGCCCCGGTGGCCGTCGACCTCGGTCCATTCCATCGACGCATCGTAGTCGATCGATAGGTTGACCGGCGCCGGCCTGTCATCGAGTGCGGCCTCCGGCACCTGGCCGGCCGCCGCCTCGCGGAACCAATACCGGCCGAGCAGGTGCTGCAGGACGGCCGGCATCGCGGTGAGTCCGGCGATCCGTTCGACGGACGCTCCGAACAGCCCGATCCGGGTCAGCACGCCGGTCGCGGTATCGATGACCGCCAGCTCGTTCTCCCAGCCGGTCGACGCGTACAACGTGCCGTCGGGGGCGAACGCCAAGTCCGAGATCGCCACCTCGACCTCCGGGTTGCCGGCGGCGTCGGTCAGGTACACGGTCGACGTGATGTCGCCGGTCGTCGGGTCGATCGTGTTGATCTGGCCGGTCGCGAGGCTGCCACCGCGCGAGATCCACACCGTGCCGTTCGCGTCGATGGTCATCCCCGCGATGTGGGCGCGACGCCCCCTCCAATCGCCGTAGCCAAACGGGGTCGGGTGGTACTCCAGAACCTCGGCGGTCTTCCTATCGACCCGCATGATCTTGCCCTGGGGTACCCCGCCGTACCAGGCGCCGACGTACATCGTCCCGTCGGCGGCGAAGGCGAGTCCGCTGGCACCACCGGGACAGCCGGGTCCCGGCGCGAAGTCGAGTCCCGAGCCTCGCAACGTCCCGACCACGCTGCCGGCGCCCGTCGCCGGATCGATGGAGATGAGGATCGCGCCGTGACAGCCGCCGCCCTTGATACCGTAGAGCCGCCCGCTGAACGGGTCGAAGTCGATTGCGGCGATCCGCTCGGCGCCCACCGCCACCCCGCTGGCGCCGATCAACGTCGCCGTACCGTCCACGTGGTCGATGCGAAACAGGCTGGCCGGATTCACGGTCCAGTACGCGGACGACCCGTAGAGGATGGTCTCCGCCCCGCTCGACACCGGCGTGGCCGCGGCGCCGGGGGCAACGCCGCGCAGGCTCAGGTCGGCGGGGGCCGTCGGATCATCTGTCTCATAGCACGCCAACGTCAGGAGCAGCGGGATCAGGACGAGTCTCTTCGCGCTGGCCATCGCGTACCTCCCATAGCCGCTTTGCCCTCACGACTGTCTCTGACGCGACGGGAAACCTGCCGAAAGGGCGTTGCCGGCGGGAACATCCCGAGCGCCACCGGCCGTTCGAATGAAAATCGGCCGTCCGGCGACGGTCATCGGCTTTGTCTATTTGGCGAGAATAACGTCAACCTAGGGCGCGACCGCGCCGCGGGCAAGCCGGTGCCCCAGGCCTTCGACGCCCCTCACATCACGACACGGCCGAGCCCGTTGTCTCAGTGCGTGATGTCGAGGGACGGTCAGCGGCGCCCGGCGCGCTCCAGCTCCTCGTCGATCAGCCGAGCGATCACCGCATATGGCGCGTTCCCACCTGGGATCGGGATCCCGTTCACATAGAGGGCCGGCGTTCCCTTTACCCCCACCCGGTTACCCTCGAGAACGTCCTTGCGGACCCGCTCGGCATACCGGGCCGAGTCCAGACAGGCGTCGAACCGCGCCCGATCGAGCCCCAGGCGACTGGCCTTCTCCTTCAGCGACTCGACGTCCAGCCGGTCCTGCTCGGTGAACATCAGGTCGTGCATCTCCCAGAACCGATCCTGCTCGTGCGCGCACAGCGAGGCGAGCGCAGCCTCGTAAGCGTTCGGATGGTTGTTGAGCGGGAACTGCCGATAGACCACGCGCAGCCGGTCGCCGTAGCTTTCCCTCAGCCGCTGCAGCGTCGGGAAGAAGCTGCTGCAGTAGGGGCACTCGAAGTCGGAGAACTCGGTCACGGTGACCGGCGCCCCGACCGGGCCCCATGCCGGGGCGCCGGCATTCTCGAGCTCCACACGGAACGGCTCCAGGAGGAAGACCACCTCCATCTCCTGTCGCAGCCGCTGGGCCAACTGGTTCACCCTCTGCTGCTGTCGTGTGCCCTCCAGGTAGTCGGCGATCTGCGGGTAAAGCTCCTCCAGCTCCCTTCCGCCCAGCGAGGCCGCGTTCCGGTCGTACCAGGCGCTGACCTCGTCCTCGGTCACCGGCTCGCCACCCGCGGTCTCGGCGGCGATGAGCTCCTCGGCGGTGACGCCGCGCGCCTCCGCCTCCGCCTCGATCAGGCGATCGCGGACGACCTGGTCGAGGGCAGCCTCGACCAGCTGGTGACGCTGGAAGCGATATTCGTGTTCCAGCTGACCAAGCTCGGGCCCGATCAGCTCCTCGACATCTGCCGCGGTCACCGGATCACCGTCGACCGTCGCCAGTGTCTCGGGCCGCTCCGCCCCGCTACAGCCGGGGAGCCACAGCGCCCAGGCGGCGAGCATTGTTCCCCAGCCGCGGCCGGATATCGAATCG
>JASFTY010000128.1:0-9645 GCA_050050535.1 Gemmatimonadales bacterium
TGTCCTTCATCGAGCCCGGAGAGGATCCGTTCGGCCCACTCGGCGAACTTGATCTCGACCTCCAGCGCCGTGCAGTTGCCGGTGTGCCGGTAGGCGTCCCGCAAACCGGCGTACGTCTTGTGCAGCGTATACCACGGCGACCACTCGCCGTTCAGGTCGAAGGCGCTCGAACGGATCTCGCCACGGGCCAGCGCGCCGAATGCCTCCCGACCTCCCTCTAGCGCGCTCAGGTAGCCGTCGCCGTGCCCCTCCTGTACCTCCTTCAGCTCCCGGACAATGTAGTCGGCGCGTTCCTTGAACCGCTCGTCCCCGGTGGCCGCCCACATCAGGCTCACGGCGGACAGGTAATGCCCCGCGACGTGTCCCGTGAGGTTCCTGCCTCCTCCATCCCAACCGTTGTACGGCTCCGCCCTCGGCCGCAGCCCGGCACGCTCGCGGTAGTACGCGAGCATGCGATCGGGCTCGAGTCGTAGCAGGTACCGGGCGTCCAGGTCCTGGGCACGCTTGAGCGGCCCGCCCAGCAATCGGACCGCGTTCAGAGGTAGCGGCCTGGCCTGGAGCAGCGCTGCCTTGAGAGTACCCGACCCCTGATCCGGCTCCTGGGCCACCCGAGGGAGGCGAGCGAGGAGCGGCGTCGCTCCAACTCCCAGCCCCATCTTGATGACGGTGCGGCGGCGCAGTGTCATGGAGAACTTCCTGTCAGTTGCGCGACTCGGCCTACTGCAGCCTTAGCCATAAAGGACTACCTGTTGGGGACCGTCAGCTCGGCCTTCCGCAGCCCCTCGATGAAATGGTCCAACATCTCTGTGGTGACATACCACTTCTCGAGCTCGCGCCGGGTCGAGGCCCGGAAGTCGGGGAAGAGCCGGTCCAGGTCCTCGATGGCGGCCTGCGCCTCTCGGGTGCGGCCGAGTTGTCCGTAGATCGCGGCCAGCATCATGTGGCTCGGCCAGTAGCCCGGCATGTTGACCTTCTGAACCGCCTCCAACGCCTTCTGGTAGTCGCGGGCTCGGTAGTGGTTGCTGGCCAACGGGAGGTAATACCAGCCTGGATGGTATGGATTCAGGCTCCTGGCTCGCTCGATCAACTGGATCCCGTGGTCCCACCTGCCGGCGTAGGCGATCTGCAGACCCATCATCGCCACCGTGGTGCAGTCGTTGGGGTTCAGCTGAACCGCCCGTTCGGCGGCGGGGAAGAAGGCGTCGAGGTCCTTTCGGTAGAACTGGGTTTGGGCCAGCGCAAGATACGAAAGGCTGTCCGTCGGGTCGAGCCGGACGGCCTGTCGCGCGGCCTCGAGGGCGCGTCCCAGTGGATCGGGACGAGGGTTGAAGCCGGAGCGGAACTCCTCCAGGTAGACGATGGCCAGGCAAGCCCAGGCATTGGCGTAGTCGGCATCGAGCCTCACGGCTCGCTCCAGCGCTTCCCTTACCTCCTGATGCTCGGTAGGCGTCAGCCGGTCCCAGAACGAGTAGGTGCGCAAAACCGCCTCGTACGCGTCGAGGTTGTCGGTCGGCTTCTTCTGGGCCTCGGAAACGCCGGACCGGGCCAGCACGCCGCTCGTATCCGCCAGGGTGGCAGCGACGCTGCCACTGATCTCGTCCAGCACATCGAACACCTCGCCGGCCGTCAGATCGCGGTCGTAGGTCTCGGCCCACAGATGCGTTCCGCTCGACGCATCGAGCAGCTCGACGTTCACTCGCAGGTGCGCGGCGGATCTGCGGATCGCACCCTCTAGCACATACTTGGCACCGAGCTCGCGCCTGATCTCGCGCACGTCGACCGGCCGTCCCTTGTAACGAGCCGTCGAGTTCCGGGCGATCACGAACAGGTTCGTGAATCGAGAGAGCGCCGTGATGATGTCTTCGGTCATCCCGTCGGTGAAGAACTCGTCCTCCGGATCGCCGCCGACGTTGGCGAACGGCAGGACGGCGATGACGGGGCCTTTGGGTAGCGGAAGAACCTCGAGGTCCTCTGGTGTCGGGGCGGCGGTTTCGCCACCCACGGAGTCTGCTACCGGTTCCTCTGTTATGACTCGCTTCGACGTCCTTTCGACCCCGCTGGGCGTCACATCGAACGCCCAGGCCAGGACCAGCGCGAGCGGGAAAAAGAGGATCGCGAGGACGACCACGGCGGGGTAGAGCCAGCCCAGCTGCAGCGGCTCGAGCAGCAAGTCCGCCGCTTCGATTACCGCGATTCCCACTATGACATAGACCACCGCCACGTGGGTGACCTTCCGCCGCCGTAGCTCGTCGAAGAAGACCTTGAGTCCGCGCAGCATTCAGACACCGCCAGTTGGGAGCGCCGGCACCAGCAGATCCCTCATTCGCCCTCGCTCACTCGTGCCCGCAGCTCGCGCCGCAATCGCTCGACCCCGACGCGGAATTCAGGATCGTCCCGCACATTCTCGAACAATCCTGACTCGACCGACCAGAAGAGTATCGTGGCCGGTGACAATGCCACAGATCGCTCGAGCCAAGCGAGCGATGCCGAGCCGTCGCCGATCCAGGCGTAGTAGGTCGCTATCGAGGCTGCAGGGTTCGCCAGGCCGTGAATCGAGTCGGGAAAAGCCCCGCTGGTCACCATGGCGCTCAGCGAGTCGATCAGCGCCGCTGCCTCGTCGGCCTCCCCTTCGGCGTGGAGGCATATGGCCCTTAGGGCCTCGAACGGGCCCAGGTTCAGGTCGACACATTGGTCTGCGTGTCCCAGCATCAGGAGGCTGAGCGCTTTCGTCGCCTTCGCCACCGGAAGACCGGGGACCAGCGCCAACGCCCGATCCGCCTCGCGGAGCGCGAGCTCGTAGCGGTCCCCCAGCGACGCGTTGCCCGCCGCCCCCGTCCTCCGCCCCGGTGCCAGAGGGTCGAGCTCGATCGCCAAGGAATCCTCGCGAATCGCCTCGTCGATCCGCCCCTCCCTGGCCAGCAGGTGGGCGTACCAGCCGTGTGCATCGGCTGAGCCCGGCGTTAGCCGAATCGCCTGTCTCGCATCCCTGGCCACATCATCGAATGGGAGCCAGAGAAACGTCCCGATGTAGGCCCGAGCTGCGTACGCCTCGCCCAAGTCGGTGTCGAACGCGAGAGCGGCATCGGCCATCGCGAGAGCGCGACGGGCCGCCGAATACGGATCAGGCGCCAGGCGATAATCGAACAGCATCGACACGGCGTAGACAGACGCGAGACCGGCGTAGGCGGGCGCGAACGTCGTATCCAGCTCGATCGCCCGCCCATACGCTTCGACAGCCAGGTTCAGGTCGTCGGGCGTGCGCCGGTAGAAGTAGTGCCGTCCCCGCAGGTAGTAGTCGTAGGCATCCAGGTTGTCGGTCGGCACCTTCTCTATCCGCTGGCGCTCCTGCGCCGTGAGCGTGGCCTTCAACGCGTCCGCGATACGCAGGGCGACCTCACGCTGCACTGCTAACAGATTCTCCAAGGAGAGCTCCCGATCGTAGGTCTCGGCGAAGACATGCTCGTCGGTCTCGGAATCGAGAAGCTGCACGTTGACCCGCACGGTCTCCCCGGCTCGCTGCACTCCCCCTTCCATCAAGTAGCGGGCGTTAAGCTCTTCGCCGATCTGAGGAATGGTCTTGGGACTGTCACGGTACTGCATGACCGACGTGCGGCCCCTCACGCTGAGCCCGCTGATCTTGGTGAGCTGGGTGAGGATCTCGTCGTGGATGCCGTCGGTGAAGTACCGGTCCTCTTCGCGGCCGCTTCGGTTCTCCAGTGGCAACACGGCCACCGACGGGCGGTCAGCCGCAGCGGCGCTTTCCTCCGCGTCGCGGCCGAACACGATCCAGCCCGTCGTCACGATGCCCCAGAGGGCCAGCGCGGCCAGGAAGCTCAGCCCGGCGTTCCGCCAGGTGAGGAGGCGACGTCGCCGTCCGGCCTCCAGTCGCGCCGCAGCAGTCTCGGCCTCGAGCGTTCCCGACTCGGATTCGGACCGTGCCGCCGCCGGCGAACCCACGTCCCGCACGAAGCCTGTCGCCACGACGAACGGCAGGCCGAGCAGGAACAGCACAGCCGCCAGGGCAGGCAGCCATTCGGGTAAGTTGAAGCGTTCGGTGATAGTGTCGATCAGCTCGTAGCAGGCCCAGGCGCCGCCCACGTAGATCAGCAGCACCTGCCAGAGGGACCGGCGGTGCATCTCGTTGATGAGCCGCTTCAGACCGGACATGGCTGCCACCTGCGGCCGTAGCTACGTGAGGTGCGAGAGTGCTTCTCTCTCGAAAGATGCGGCACGATCAACTCGGGAGCAACGCGCGTTGGAGCGGCTGACCGCAAATCACCCCACCCGGCACTACGGAGCTACCCAGCGATTCTGGCAAGCGTCGTCAGCCCGAGGAATCCCAGCAGGAAGAACAACCAGAATGGCGCGTAGAACTCATGGTATCGCCTATTGCGCGTGATCGCGCCTGCCAAACTGAGCCCGAGCATGATTGCAACGAAGAAGAAATAAAGCTGCGGTAGTTCTCTAAGCCCCGTCCCGCTCTTGAGGATCGTCTCTGGTACGTCGATGCACCAGGCCACGAACTGGATCCCGAAGAACCAGGCTCGATTCTGATAGAAATACTCCTTGAAGTCGAAGTCCCGTGGAAAGTCCCAGGGGTACAGCATCGCTGCCAGCAGGAAAAGCGCCACCGCGTATAGAGTAACGAATAGAAAGTGGTAGAACGTCCACTCCGCCAGCCTACTCCACCAGAACATCCCCCACCAGATCGCCATGATGTAGACCAGGATGTTCACCGTCCACAGGATGTGCACCCAGTAAGCGCGAATCGAATCGCGCTGCTGTATCACCTTGCTGGTGCCGATAAGCAGATGGGTGATCCCGAGACCCATGACGACCGATATCAGTACGCCAAGATACTCGAACAGCGCCATTCGTTAGCCCTCGATCGATGTCTACTTGTCGTGGGGGCCTGCAACAGCGGGACACCCCCCGTTAGTCGGGAAAATTCATGCGGCGTAGCAGGTCCTGGAAGCGCGGATCCGACCTCAGTCGCTCGTACCAAATATGTGCGTTGACCCATGGCAGATACGGGCGCCGCGCCTCGTAGGCCTGTTCCAGCGCTGCCAGCGCCTCGTCGGACCTGCCCAGGAGCGCGAGATAGTCGCTGCTGCCGACCTCGCCGTAAACGTTGCTGGTCTGAAGTGCCGCGACCGCCGCCGGTGTCTTCGACGGGTCGGATAGCGCGGCGAGAAAAGCACGATAGACCTCAGGATCAGTGCCGGTTAGCTCGGCCAGGCGGTCGTACAGCGGGGCAGCAGCCGTGTAGTCACCTCTCAGAACGTGCGCGGTGGCGAGCAAGTATACGGTGTTTTCCCAGTAGTGGCCGATATCCAACGACCGTTCGATCACCGGGATCGCCTCGTCGGACCGCCCACTGTCCATCAGCAACAAACCTAGATACCCGTGCGCCGCAGCGGACAACGGGTCAAGTTCGAGGGCTCTCCGTGCCTCCTCCAGCGCCTCATCCCAGCGCCGGGTCACTCCCAAGACTTCGGCGTACCAGTAATGCGCAGTCGCACAGTCCGGGTTGAGCTCGATCGCCTTCAACAGGTCCTGCTCAGCAGAATCACGATCCCATTCGAAAACGGCTTTGAGGTAGCCGGAAGCGGCGTACGCCTCGGCAAGACCGGGATCGAGCGAGAGCGCTCTCTCGGTCGCTGCCTTGGCGAGGGGCAGGACATCGGGGATGGCGGGACCGCCGTACTCCGGAAGCAGCACGTAGGTCTCGGCGAGCCCCGCGTAGGCGCGGGCGTACTCCGGGTCGAGGAGGACCGCGCGGTTATAGTAGTCGATCGCCGAGTCGAACGCCGCCAGCGAGCGCTGGTTCCAGAAGTGCCGCCCACGCAGGTAGTAGTCGTACGCCTCCAGGTTCTCGGTCGGTACGACCTCGATCCGTGCCCGCTCCTCCGGCGTGAGTACGGCCCGCACGGCACGGGCAACCTGCTGCGCCACGTCGCTCTCCATCTCCAGGAGATTGCCAGCCGTGAGATCGCGGTCGTAGTTCTCGGCCCAGACCTGCCCTCCTGTCCCCGCGTCGAGCAGCTGGAACGTCAGTCGTATCCGATTCCGCTCCGCATCCTTTCTCAGACTGCACTCGCCCACATATCCCACACCCAACTCCACAGCTATTTCTCTAATCGGGCGAGGATTGTCCCGGTACCATTCGACTGACTTGCGGCCGATCGAGGTCAGCGACCGGATCTTCGATATCCTGAGAAGGATTTCATCGTGAATCCCATCCGCGAGATAGGCGTCCTCGGGGTTCGGACTCATGTTGTCACAGGGAAGTACGGCGATCGCCGGCTTGTCAGAAGCCAAATCCGGAGGAGCCTGGTACACGGAGGTCGACGGTGCCTCACTCCCGACTCGGACAAGGGACAACGCTGCACCCGCGATCACCAGTAACGCGGCGACCATCAACAGCTCCGGCCCGCTCACTCGCTGACGGCCCCGCTCGCCGTGATACCAGGCGAGCACGAGGGCCAGGATGAACCCGATCCCGAGGAGTACGTGAATCGCTCTGATGATGGACTGCGAGAGGTTCCACGGCTCGGCGAGCACCTCGATGCCCTGGAATACGAGCCATGCACCTGCCAGGTAGGCCAGAGCCCACTGGAACAGCTTGCGTTCTTTGAGGCGCTGCAGGAGCGACGCCACGTCGCTGGCTCCCACTCAAGTGGAACTCGCCGGTCGGGACTTTTCTAAGATGCGACACGACTATCTCGAGAGCAACGCGGTGCAAGCTCACGGCTAGGCACGCCGCCCTGATTCGCGTTCAAGGCACCGTCAGCCACCTCAGAGCGGCGGGTCAATCCTGAGGCACCCGAACCGTGAGATCGATGACCTGCAGCCGAGTCGGTTGATGCGGCTCGGGGGGCGTATCCTGTACCATGACGGACAGGATACCCTCCTCCGCCCAGCGGATCCGGTCGCCCAGCATCTCGTTGACGAAGGGGCCCGGCTCGGTATGCACGATTCGCCAATCGGTCCAGTCTGCAGCGGCGGTCGCGACCGCGATCCTGAGATCGGAGGCAGGACCGTCCTGGGAGCCGTAGATCAGGACCGCGTTGTCGGCGGGATCGATGAACAGCTTGGGACGATTGCCGGAAGCTCCCGGCAGCTCCCGATGGTGCCACTCCCCTTCAAGGTCCCGCCAGTAATGGTGGTAGCGGCGGGCCTCAGCGGGCCCCCAGCGCTCCCGACCGGGCGCGCTGCCCACGGCGGCCAAGCTACGCTCCGTGCAGTGCCACATCACGGTGTGGATACGCCCTTCTGAATCCACCGCCTGGCCGTGGGTGTTCATCAGCCCGAGTCCCCTTCCGATCTCCACCACGGTGATGCCGGGCGAATCGACGCGGGGCGGGCCTGACAGCGGTTCGCCCCGATTGTTGAGCCACGTGCGGCCGCCGTCCTCGCTGAAGACGTACGCCAGATCGTGGTTCGCCCCCTGGCTGCTCTCGCGCCAGACCAGAGTGACGTGCAGTCGGCCCCGGGGACCGTAGTCATAGCCGTTGGGATAGGAGCAGCGTGAGTCGCTTACCCCTCCCTCGTCCTCGAACCAGCCCGCGCCCGAATCGATCATCCGGGTCCCGGTCCAGATCCCGCGACCCGGATCGTAATCGACCAGCATCCGATCGCCGTTCCCCGAGCCACCCTGCCGGTAACAAAACTGCAGGCCTCCGTCGGGGGTCGGCACGAACCGCGGATAGGTGATGCTGATGGGTCTCCCCTCTTCCAGTTCGGAAGTGACGGGACCGAAGAGCGAGGGTTCCCACTCGACACTCTCCGGGTCGGAGGCTACACCCGGGCGCGAGACCCGGTAGTGGAGTGGATCGCCGTGGTGGTCGAAGGCGAGGTGGATGGTGCCGTCCAGGGCGGAGATACCCAGCGAGATGGTGTTGTGTGCATCGTTGCTGGTGAAGTCGTAATCCTCGAACCGCAATACCTGCCACGTACCGTCGGGTAGCTTCCTTCTGGCCAGGCAGACCCGCCTTGCCGCATCGTAGTACGCCAGGTACTGCCAGCCACGGTGTGACAGCAGTGCGTCCTGCTGGAAGGCCTTGCCGTTAATCGCCTGCCCGTAGTCCCCGTCGATAGTCAGGGCCGCCGCATCGACTTCGCTGACGCCGATCCTGTCGACCACTACAGCCGATCCAACCGCGGGGGCTCCCTGACGATCGCACGACACGATCAGGACCACGGCGAACATGACGAGCAGAAACGGCAAGAGTCGCGTCACCGTGGATCCCGCCGTCGCCGCAGACGGGGGATGAACATAGGGACCCGCGCCCGGTAGTCCGCATAGGCGGACCCGAACCGCCGTACCAGCTCCGGCTCCTCGACCCACTTCAACTCGGCCATGTGCACCAGAGCGTACGCCGGCGTCCAAGCCACCGCGATGCCAACGGAATGGAGCAAGAACCCCAGGCCAACGAGGGCTCCGAAGACGCCCGTGAGCATCGGGTTGCGAACCCACGCGTATGGCCCGCTGACGATCAACTCATCGGGAGGATTGAGCGGCACGGGCGTCCCCCGCGCCTTCAGGAAGCGAGCGACACACCAACCGCAGAGTGATCCGCCTGCAATGAGGAAGAGCACACCGACGGCCACGCCGACGATGCCTGGCATGAGCGGGGGCAGCCCCAGCCAACGGTCCGTGTACAGCCCGCCGACGATCACGACCGCAAGTGAGCTCCCGAAAATCAGCAGTCCCAGCGGCGTGAGGAGCTCGCGTCGGCGCTTCGGACCGGTCACCACGGAATGGAAGTAATCAGCGAGACCCACTGTCCACACCCCCGCTCGATAGCTGATGGAGAGCCTGTTACAAAATGTTAGCCGAGCGCAGGCAGAGCAACGACAACCCCACCGGGTGACCATCAAGCAGTCGTCGTGGGTTCTGTCACGGCTCTTGTCGTAGCAGGCAAACGCCCGTACCGGATCGGCGGATGCGCTTGTATCTTGGTCAGGTATGTCGACCTGCCAACCCGAGCCATACGTGTACTCGCTCTTCGGCGTTCCCGTCGACATGACCGTTCCCGTCGCGCCGAGGCCCTTCGCGGGCAACGGCGAGCAGCACCTCGCCTACGAAATCTACCTCAGAAACCACAGCGGGGTCGAGATGCTCCTCACGCGCCTCGAGGTCCTGGACGACGGCGCGACGCTCGACGGCTGGGAGGGCGCCGACCTGCACGCCATCGTCGCCCAACGGAGGCCGAACGTCACCGACACCCGTACGATTCCTCCCGGCGGCTGGGCGATCGTTCCCATCGGGGGCAAACCGTTCATCGCGCAACGGTACGCGATCGACTGGGCCAAACTCGGTCGCGACAGAACACTGTTCGAGGGTGACCGGAACGAGAACGGATCGTACTTCGGGTATGGCGCCGAAGTCCTCGCCGTAGCCGACGCTCTCGTCGAATCCGTGAAGGACGGGATCCCAGAAAACGTCCCCG
This sequence comes from Gemmatimonadales bacterium, assembly GCA_050050535.1. Classification (GTDB taxonomy): domain Bacteria; phylum Gemmatimonadota; class Gemmatimonadetes; order Palauibacterales; family KS3-K002. Next base: position 9,456 of record JASFTY010000128.1, read on the forward strand.
GGTCAACCACGCTGCGGGGGGTGCATGAGGGAGACACGTTGCGCGCAGTCGCCATGACGCTCGATACGATTGGCGGGAACTACGTGATCCTGGATCTCGGCGACAGCCGCTACGCGTTCTACGGCCATCTGATGCCCGGCAGCCTGCGCGTGAAACCGGGGGATCGCGTGAGGCGTCGCCAGGTGATCTG
>JASFTY010000129.1:0-9627 GCA_050050535.1 Gemmatimonadales bacterium
CAGGCCGCCGCGCTCATCGATGCGCGCGCCAGGCGGAGCGGTGTGACGGTGAAGGTCGACGGACCCGAGTCGCTGTCGCTGGCGGCCGACGGCAATCTCATCAAGCAGGTCGTGCTCAACGTCATGATGAACGCGCTACAGGCGATGCCTGACGGTGGCACGCTGTCGATCGCGGTCGAGCGGGTCGGTGGTGCGGCGGAGATCCGAGTCGCCGACAGCGGCTGCGGGATCGCGGTCGAGGACCGCGAACGCATCTTCGATCCGTTCTTCACCACCAAGAAGGAGGGAACGGGGCTCGGGCTCTCCGTCTGCTACGGGATCGTGCAGCGTCATGGCGGTGAGATCGAGGTGGACAGCGAGATCGGGGTCGGCAGCACGGTGAGGATCCGGCTACCGGGACGGCACGCATGATCAAGCCGCGAGTCCTGATAGTCGACGACGAGAAGATGTTGCGCGGTATCCTGACCACCGTGCTCGATGAGGCTGGATACGATGTGCTGGCGGTGGAGAGCGGTGAGGCCGCGGTCGGCCGCGCGCCCGACTTCGAGCCTGACGTCGCGCTCATCGACCTGCGGCTCACCGGTATCGACGGCGTCGAGACGATGGAGCGGCTGCGCGACGCGCTGGGCCCGGCGACGCCGGTCTTCATCATAATGACGGCACACGGGACCATCCGCTCGGCGGTCGACGCGATTCGCAGGGGCGCGCTCGACTACGTCACGAAGCCGTTCGACAACGACGAGCTCAAGCTCACCGTCCTCAGGGCGGTACAGATGCGGCGACTCGAGCGCCGGGTCGAGGTCCTCGAGTCGCAGCTCGACGAGCGCTTCCGGCCCGAGAACATGGTCGGCCAGTCGGGTGCCATGGATGCGGTCTTCAGGATGATCGGCAAGATCGCGCCGCTCGATACGACCGTGCTGATCTCCGGCGAAACGGGTACCGGCAAGGAGCTGGTGGCCCGGGCGATCCACCGGCACTCGAACCGCAAGGACGCCCCGTTCGTCACGGTCAACTGTGGCGCGATCCCGCCGACGCTCATCGAGTCGAGCTTCTTCGGGCATGAGCGTGGCGCCTTCACCGATGCCAAGACGGCGCGGCGCGGCGCCTTCGAGCAGGCGAACGCCGGGACGCTCTTCCTCGACGAGGTCGCCGAGCTGTCGGCCGCCGCCCAGGCGGGCCTGCTGCGGGCGCTCGAGGAAGGCGAGATACGGCGCGTCGGCGGCGAGCGCGCCATCCCGGTGGACGTCCGCTTCATCGCCGCGACCAACCGCGACCTCAAGGCGGAGGTCGAGGCGGGAACCTTCCGCGAGGATCTGTTCTGGCGGCTCAACGTCGTCGCCGTGCACCTGCCGGCGTTGAGGGAGCGGCCGGAGGACATCGCCCCGCTCGCCGACCACTTCCTGCGCAAGCACGCCGGCCGGCTCGGCCTCGCGCCGCTGCCACTCGACCCCGACGCGCTATCGCTGCTCATCGCCTACGACTGGCCGGGCAACGTCCGCGAACTGGAGAACGCGCTCGAGAGCTCGCTGGCGCTCGCCGCCGGACCGAGCGTCACGGCCACCGATCTGCCAGCGCGCCTGCGCGGGCCCGGAGCGGCGGAAACCGCGCACCCGTCGGCCGCAGGCGGCGCACCGCAGACGACGCTGTCCGAGGCCGTCGAGCGTGCGCGGGTCGCCGTCGAGGAGCGCATGATCCTCGACGCGCTGCGCGAGACCGGCGGCAACCGCACACGCGCCGCCGAGCGGCTGGGGATCAGCCGCAAGACGCTGTTCAATAAGATGAGAGAACTGGGTTTGTAGTAATAAGTTCGATAGCTGAACGGCGACATGTGAAGTGTGATGTGGGGAGAAGTCCGATATTTGAACGGCGAGATGTAAGGTTCGAGCGGACTTGTGACGCGCTCAGCGGCGCGAGCGCTGGTTCCGCTCGGCCGTCCGGACGCTGGCGACGAATATTGCGATGAGCTCGTCGGCCTCCGCGGTCGCGGCCTCGAGCGCGGACCCGCTCGCCAGTCCGTAGCGCTCCAGGAACAGCAGCCAGACGGAAGTTTCGCGTAGCTCCTTCAGACAGATGCTGATCTTGTGCAGGAAGTCGCGCGGTGATTCACCCGCACGCGCCTCGGCATAGTTCGGCGCCGGGGAGGTACAGGATCGTAGGAGTTGGCAGGCGACATGGTTGCCGAGCCGAGTCGCAGGCAACGCCTCGGCGATTCGGCAAGTCTCCACGGCGAATCCGATGAGCCGCTCCTCCAGGTCGAATCGTCGCTGTTCCATGGCTCGCTCCGCGCCGTCGTGCAGGACCCTCACCACAGATTGAACACTCGACCCGAAGCTTGCACTCCGCCGTCATCGAATCGTCAACGCCCGCTTCCCTCCCCACACCCACATCACACTTCACACTTCACACTTCACACTTCACCGTTCGTACTTCGAACTTCTCCCCCACTTCACACTTCACACTTCACACTTCACACTTCACACTTCACCGTTCGTACTTCGAACTTCTCCCCCACTTCACACTTCACACTTCACACTTCACACTTCACCGTTCGTACTTCGAACTTCTCCCCCACTTCACACTTCACACTTCACACTTCGCCGTTCGTACTTCGAACTTCTCCCTAAAACCCTCCTCCTCCTCCTCCTCCGAACCCACCGCCCGAGAAACCACCGCCTCCGCCGCTGAATCCCGAGCCGCCGCTCGACGAGCGTGGCGCGCTGACCAGCGCCGCGCCGGTCGCTGTCGCCATGCGGCCCAGCGAGCTGGAGAAGTAGGCGGCGTGGAAGTGCCCCGGGTAGTGGCTGACGTACCACCGGGGCGGCTCGACGAGGATCGCCTCGAACGCCTCCGTCCACTTCTCCTCCAGCCCCATCGCCGCGGCGAACGGCAGCAGCTTCTCGAAGTGTTCGAGCGTCGCGTACCTGAGCCGATCGCGGTCGACCCGGTCGATGTACTCGCGCAGCCCCAGCACGTGGTTGAGCATCCGGGCGCCCTTCAACGTCCGCGCCGGCATCGCCATACCGAAGCCAAAGACGCAGACCGGCGTCGCGATCAGCGACGCCCAGCTGACGACCGGGTGGCCCAGCTGGATCGTGTGGGCGAAGAAGCCGACCGCCACGCAGATTGCGGCGACGACCACGGCGATGCCCGCCCAGACGCCCATCACGTTCTCCGGCCGCGCCGTGAACAGCTTGGGCGGCGTCGTCAGCCGGCGATAGATCGCCGCCTTGATGACCGGCACGCGGCGATAGAACTGCTGCTTGAGGTCCGACACCTTGACGGCGTACGTGCCGTTCGCTTTGTCGGCCAGCGACCAGAGCGATCGCAGCGTCTCGTGCTCGTGGTCTTTGAGGTCGGTGACGCCGGCGGGATCCTGCAGGATGTGGATCATGTGGTCCTTCGGCCGCTTGCGGCGCTTGCTGGGCACCTCCTCGATCTTCAGGTAGCCGCGCACCGCCAGGTCGATGATCGTCGCCGATAGATCACGCGGGTCGACGCTGAAGTCCATCAGCGTACCGACCTCGGCCGGGCTCAGGTCCTCCGGCGGCTCGTACTGCGGCATGATCGAGCGGCCCAGCTCCGGGTCGCGGCCCTTCTTGCGCCAGAGCCGCAACATGACCAGGAAGGCGATGATCGGCACCGGCAGGAACAGGTAGTCGAGGAACAGCCAGCGCAGCTGCTTCGCCGCCGACGGCCGCGCCACGACGCCCGGCTCCCAGCCGACCACGACCGTCAGCCCCTCGCGCATCGCGAGCGCGCCCGTCGTCTCGAACACGACGCTCGAGCCGCTGATCACCTGCTCGTAGTCGCGACCCGTGGCGCCGTGCCGCCCGGTGTAGGCGACGGCTTTGATGCCGCTTGCCGCGCCCGGCAGATTGACCCGCGCCCGGGCGCGCAGGATCGGCATCTGCCACTCGTCGCCGGTAACGTTCCAGTAGAGCTCGTCGTGCGCCCACTGCATCTCCTCGTCGCCCTCGAAGTAGCGCAGCCCGTTCTCGACCCGGTAGCGGTAGACGATCGTGCGCTCCGCGTCACGGGCGCCGGGCACCCACGTCTTGATCTTGACCAGGGCGCCCTCGCGATCGACCTCGTGGCGCAGTTCGCTACCGCGGTCGTCCTCCACCGCCCGCACGTCGAGGTAGACCTGATGCCGGCCGCCGCCGGTCAGCTCGTACTTCACCGGTATCCAGCGGTAGATCCCGTTCCACGAGCCCTCAAAGCGGACCGTGATCCGCTCCACTACGTCGATCGCGCCATCGACTCCGACGTCGTAGGTCGCATCGAAGAGGGTGATCGTCAGCCGTCGCGTCTGGACGACCGGCGCGTCGGCGGCGCCGGCCGGGATCGCCAGGCACAGCGCCACGGCCGCGTACAGTAAAGCCAGAAGTCTTTTCTTCATGATCCTAGCTGCTGAAGTCGACTTTCGGGGCCTCGCGCTCTTCCGGCGACTCGAGCTCGAAGTACTCCCGGTCCTTGAAGTTGAACATCCAGGCGACGAGGCTCGACGGCACCACGTGCACTTTCGTGTTGTAGTCGCGCACGACCGCGTTGTAGTAGCGACGCGCCGCCTGGATCTTGTCCTCGATCTCGGACAGAGCCTGCTGCAACTGCGTGAAATTCTCCGAGGCGCGGAGCTGCGGATAGTTCTCCGCCACCGCGAAGACCGAGCGCAGCGCGGACGTCAGCATGTTCTCCGCCTGCGCCTGCTCGGCCACGCCCTGCGCGTTGATCGCCGCGGCCCGCATCTCGGTGACCCGCTCGAACGTCTCCCGCTCGTGGCCGGCGTAGCCTTTGACCGTCTCGACCAGGTTGGGTATCAGGTCGTAGCGGCGCTTGAGTTGGGTATCGATGTCGGCCCAGGCCGCGTCGGCCCGAACGCGCAGGCGCGTCAGCGCGTTGTAGAGGCCGATAACGATGATCGCGACGAGCGCGACTATGACGATGACGACGAGATTGCTCATGCGGGACCTCCCGGTGTCGAGTTCGAGACCCTCCAAGATGGGGCCGGGCCCTGGGTGTCCGAAAGTGTGGGGAGATCGGTGTGCGGTACGCGGTGGGCAGTGGGCAGTAGGCGGTAACTCGAGAACTTCCAACTTCGAAATTACCGCCTACCGCCCACCGCCTACCGATCTCCCTGTCTCTCGATCCACCTGAACCCTATAATGTGCCCGAACGTCAAACATCTGAGAATGGCTGCAACCGGAGGAAACATCGTGAATCTGCGACGCTATTCGCGCCTGATCGCGCTCGCCGCCCTCGCGCTCTGGACCGCGGGCCTGCCCGCCGCGCTCCACGCCCAGAGCGCGCTCGCCGAGGCGCAGGTCCCCGCTCGCTACGCCGAGGCGGTCGAGTTCGCTCGTATTCTGATGACCGCGGTCATGGAGGAGAGCGGCACGCCCGGCATGTCGGTGGCGGTGGGGATCGACGGCCGCGTCGTCTGGTCGGAGGGCTTCGGCTACGCCGACGTCGAACACCGCGTGCCGGTCTGGGAGGAGACGAAGTTCCGCATCGGCAGCGTCTCGAAGCCGGTGACCGCCGCGGCGGTCGGCCTGCTGGTCGAGCAGGGGAAGCTCGATCTCGATGCGCCGGTCCAGCGGTACGTTCCCTCTTTTCCGGAGAAGCGTTGGCCGATCACCACCCGACTGGTCGCCGGGCACCTCGCCGGGATCCGCCACTACCGCGATGAGGAGTTCTTGAGCGGCCGGCGCTACGACACGGTGCTCGAGGGGCTGGAGATCTTTCAGGACGACACGCTGCTCTTCGAGCCGGGCACGCGCTATTCGTACTCGAGCTACGGCTGGAACCTGATCAGCGCGATCGTCGAGGGCGCCTCCGGCGAGGAGTTCCTGCCGTACATGCAGAAGAACGTGTTCGACGCGCTGGGGCTGGTGCACACGGCGCCCGATTACACCGACAGCATCATCCCGCACCGTACGAGCTTCTACGAGCGCTACAGGGACGGGGCGGTGTTGAACGCGCCGTACGTCGACAACAGCTACAAGTGGGCGGGCGGCGGCTTCATCTCGACGCCGGAGGACCTGGTGCGGTTCGGCTTCGCCCACCTGCGGAGCGACTTCCTGAAGCCGGAGATGGTCGCCGAGCTGTGGCGCTCGCAGGCCACTAACGACGGCGAGTCGACGGGCTACGGGATCGGCTGGGGCGCGGTGGTCGAGGACGGCGTGGTGACCCGGGCGTCGCACGGCGGCGGCTCGGTGGGCGGCACGACGTCGTTCACGGTCTACCCGCAGGAGGGTGCGGTGATCGCCATCGTCGGCAACATGACGCAGGCGCCGACGGGTGGATCGCTGCCCATCCTCATAATGGATGCCTTCCTCGAGCCCGAGGCGCTGGCGTCGGCGGTCGGCGCCGCTGGAATCGACATCGCTGGCGACTACGAGTGCGTGGCCTCGGCCGGCGGTACCGATGTATCGAGAGGTACGCTCGTGCTGGGAGGCAGGCCGGGCGACTACTGGGGAGGCACCGAGTGGACGGTCCTGCGGAACGGTAACGTCTCACGCAGCCGCGTCCTCGCCTCGTACAGCTACGAGGACTGGACCCGGGTCGTGACGGTCTCCGACGGCGGGGGCCTGACGAGCCTGTGGCTCGTGGGTGCGGGTGATGAGCTCAGCGGCCGGTGGGTCAGCGGCGGTAGCGGGGAGCTGAGTTGCGAGCGGCAGTAGCGCGCTATCTGACGAAGAGGTAGCAGAACGGGCATGCGGGGATCGCCCAGATCGCGAACCCCTCCTCCGCGGGAAGGACCTGAACGATCGCGCCCGGACCGAGCGCCCCCCAGCGGGGCGCCGGCCCGGGCGCGACCTCGATCCGCATCAGGCGCCGGCCGTTGGCGCCGGCCAACTCCACGATGTTGCCGTCCTCCTGGCTCCAGCCTGCCGGCCGTAAGAGCAGGTAGAAGCCGTCCGCCGACAGGCCCAGGAACTCGCCGGCGCTGAGCACGGTGGTCGCGCGACCGCCGCGCACGGTGGCGCGGCGCACGCGATGTGCCGGACCCTCTCCAGGCGATGTCGGAGCCAGGCCGTAGTAGATCGACTCGCCGTCGGGCGACCAATCGAGATGGTAGATCACGCCGTCCTCGCGTAGCAGAACGCGCACCTTGCGACTCTCCCATTCGACGATATGGATCGCGCTGGCGCCCGCCGCCGTCGTGTGGCGCGGCACGTAGGCGATCCGCTCGCCGTCCGGCGAAAAGGCGTAGGCGTTGACGGCGTCGCGGTAGAGCATGCGGGGCGGGTCCATCGCCCGGCCGGTGGCCGGATCGACCTCGATGGTCCAGATCCGCGGCGGGCCGCCATCGGCGATGAAGCCGATCCGGTTACCCGATCGCGCCCAGCGGAGCTTGGTGGCGGACCACGTCTTCCGGTAAGCGAACGGCTTGGCGCCGTCGGTGGGGACGATCCAGATAAGCGGCCGCGGCCGCGTCTGCAGGACGGCGACGAAGCGGCCGTCGGGCGACGGCGCCACCGTTGGGTCGATCGGCACCTCGATCCCGGCGACGGGGAGCGGCTCGGGGCGAAGTACGGGGACCGTCGAGTCGGCGGCCGTGCCGCCCTGCGCCGACGCCTGCGATCTCGATTCGCCCGGTAGAACCAGGCAGAGGGTTGCCGCCAGCGCCAGCGTCCGGCGGCCGGATGCAATCAACGTGCGGGCCATTCTCCCAGCTGGACGGTAAGTTCCTGTCTCTGGTCGCGTCGGACCAATTCGAGCGCTACGAACTTATCGATTCGCTCGGGAGAAAGCACCCTCTGTAGCGACGCCATACCCGTCACCGGCTCGCCGTCCAGCGCGACGATCACGTCGCCGGCGCGGACCCCGGCGATGAACGCCGGCCCGGCCGCCTCGAGCTCGGCGACCTCGACGCCGCTCTTCTGCTCGCGTGTCAGGCGGCGCGCCTCGCGCGCGTAGAGCGGCCGCTCGCGGCCCGCGATACCCAGGTAGGCGCGCCGGTAGATCCCGTGCGTGATCAGCGCCGAGATGATACGCCGCGTCGTGTCGTTCACCGGAATCGCGAACCCGATACCGGCGCCGCGCCCGATCGCCGCCGTGTTCATCCCGACCACCTGCGCGTGGCTCGTCACCAGCGGACCCCCGCTGTTGCCCGGATTGATCGCCGCGTCCGTCTGGATGACGTTGTCGATCAAGCGGCCGGCCGCCGAGCGCATCGAGCGGCCCAGCGCCGAGACGACCCCGGCGGTCACCGTCGAGTGGAACCCGTAGGGGCTGCCGATCGCCAGCACCAGCTGCCCGACTCTCAGCTGCTCGGCGTCGCCGAACTCGACGAGCGAGAGACCCGTCGTCCCGGCGCGCAGCACCGCGAGGTCGCTCGCCGCATCGAGACCCAGGACCTCCGCGTCCGCCAGCTCGCCGTCGGCGAACGTCAGCTCGACCTTCCGCGCGCTCTCCACCACATGGTAATTCGTAACCACTAGACCGTCGGGCGCGATCACGATGCCCGACCCGTTCCCGCTCGGTGGATCCTCCCACGGGCTGTACCGCCGGCCCCAGACCGAGACGTTCACCACCGCCGGCCGCAGCCGCTCGGCGACCTCGATGACCGCCTGACTGTATGCGTCGAGGATCGGCGCGCCCTCGGGCTCCGAGCCGGCCCTGGAGGCGTTGCTGCCGGCGCCACTCGCTGCCAGGGCGCGCGCCAGGATATCGGTACTCATCGGCGTCCTACCTGTCAGTAGTCGTTATCGTTGTCTGATAACAATACGCGCAGCGCTACCCCAAAGTTCTTGGGAATTGAGAACCCGGAGTTGTCAGTTACGAATGTGATTGGGAATTCGGTCTTCGCCAACTACCACTTCTTGACGCGCCAGGTGCCACGCGCGCCAGGCGCGGCGTTCACCTCGAGCTCGCCGGACAGCCGATCGTCGCCGCAGATGGCGGTGAAGACCGTGACGCCGTCCGCCAGCGTGAAGGTCGCCTGTGTGGCGGTGCGCGTGCCCGAGAGGTCCTGGACCGTCACCGTCCCCACGGCGGTGCAGGGCACCGAGGGCTCGGTCATCGGGCCCAGGTAGTCGCGGATCGTCAGCGCGATCGTGCCGCTCAGGCTGTCGCCCCGCTGATCGAGCACCAGCTCCATGTCCGCTTCGTAGCTGCAGTTGGGGTCTGCGGTGTCGTCCCAGAACAGCGCGCCGTCCGGCGCGACGCCGAGCCAGGCGCCGCTCAGATCGCCCGCGGCGCCGAACACGCCGAGCGGGTCGTTCGTCTCGCTCGAGCAGCCGGCGGCCGCTACGGCGGCTATCAGGGCGAGCGCCGGGGCGAGTCGCTTCATGCGCGTGCTTCTCCGTCCCGTGTCAGCGCGGGTGAAAGTCGGCGGGCACTGCGATCGACTTCGGGCTGGCGGGGCGCCAGCGGAGTGACGGGTCTTGGAGATACACCGGCAGGCGATACCGGTTCCCGTCGCTTTGCCGTATAATGACGTCTCTGCCAAACCGCTTTCGACTGCAAGGAGGGCGCATGAGGGTCCGCCCGGTCAGCACCGTCGCGCTCCAGGCGTGCATCTTCGCCGCTGTCACGGCGTTACAGGCACAGCAGCCCGTCCGCCCGCTGCGCCCGATCCACACCTATTCGGTCGTCGCCCGCGACGCCGCCAGCGGCCAGCTG
>JASFTY010000130.1:0-9606 GCA_050050535.1 Gemmatimonadales bacterium
TATCGTGAGGCGATCGACCGGGGCGCCATGGCGCTGTTCGGCGAGAAGTACGGCGATACGGTGCGGGTGGTCGAGGTGCCGGGCTACAGTCGCGAGCTGTGTGGCGGCTGCCACGTGAAGACGACCGGCGAGATCGGCCTGTTCAAGATCGTGTCGGAGACCGGCACGGCGGCGGGCGTGCGGCGGATCGAGGCGGTCACCGGCCCGTCGGCCTACGCGCAGGTCAAGGAGCGGGAGCGGCTGCTGAACCAGCTGGGCCGCACGCTCAAGGTCCCGACCGAGAACCTGGTGCGGCGGACCGAGTCGCTGCTGGCGGAGCAGCGCCAGCTGAAGGAGAAGCTGCAGCAGGCGCTGCAGGGTGCGGCGGTGGACCGGGTGGCGCAGCTGGTCGAGGGTGCCGTCGAGGTCAACGGTGCCATGGTGGCGACGGGGATGATCGAGACGGCCGATTCCGAGGCGCTGCGCTCGTTCGGCGACGAGCTGCGCGAGCGGTTGGGCAGCGGGGTCGGCGTCGTGGCCGCCAAGATCGGCGACCGGCACTCGCTGCTCGCAGTGGTCACCGACGACCTGATCGGCAGGGGCGTACGGGCCGACGCGGTGGTCCGCGCGGTCGCCAAGCTGGCCGGCGGCAAGGGCGGCGGCCGGCCGCACATGGCGCAGGCGAGCACGGGCGAGCCGGGCCGGGCGGAGGAAGCGCTGAGACAGGTCCCCGAGATCGTGCGGCCGATGCTCGAGGCGGCGCGCGGCTGATGGACGCCGCCTGGCTGCAGGCGAAGATCGGCGAGTCGCCGCCACCGCTTCGGGAGCGGCTGCGCGAGGCAGTGGCGCATATCGATCCCACGGCCGACCTGCCGGACGCGCTGCTCGCCGCGGCCTGCGAGCTGCTCGACAGCGTGCGCGATTGTGTGGAGCGGCGCGACGCGGCGCTCGACCTGCTGACCGCCGACGGGTTGCTGACGCTGGCCTGCGAGGCGGCCGCCGGCTCCGACCCCGAGGCGCTGGCCGAGCGCTGCCGCGCCATGGGTCCGAGCGGCGAGCTGGGCCGGATCGCCGAGCGCTGGGCGGGGAGGAGCTGACGGACACACCGCGGTTTGGCCGGAGAAGAGCGCGCACGGCACTGCCGGAGCTGGCGGACGTGCACACGCATCTGATCCCCGGTGTCGACGACGGTGCGCCCGACCTGGAGAGCGCGCTGCAGGTGCTCCAGGCCTTCTTCGACGACGGTGTCCGCAGCGTCGCCGCGACGCCGCACCTCAACGCATCGAACCTGAACGGCAGCCGCCGCGCCCTCGCCGACGAGACCTGGCCGGGCCTGGCGCGGGCGGCACGCGACCGGTTTCCCGGCGTGACCCTATACCGCGGCTACGAGATCCAGCTCGACGTACCGGAGCTCGACCTCGGCGATCCGGGCCTGCGGCTGGCCGGCAGCCGCTACGCGCTGGTCGAGTTCTATGCGTTCACGGTGCCCGAGGGCTCGACCGAGGCGCTGGCTCGCATCGCCGACGACAAATACGTGCCGATCATCGTGCACCCCGAGCGCTACTGGGGGTACGACCGCGGCTACGGCGTCGTCGCCGACTGGCGGGCCGCCGGCGCCCTGGTCCAGCTCAACAGCGGCAGCCTGCTGGGCGAGTACGGTGAGAACGTCAGGTTGGTGGCCCACCAGTTCCTGGCCGAGGGACGCGTCGACCTGATCGCGTCGGACAACCATGCGCGGCCCGAGCGCAGTCCGTCGCTGCGCGCGGCCTGGGACTATCTGGTGGCCGAGGGGCTCGAGGAGCAGGCCAGGCTGCTGTTGGCGACGAACCCGCAGCGCATCCTGCGGGACGAGCCGACGCTGAATGTCGGCCGGCTGGAGCGGACGGGCGGGTTCTTCGCCCGGGTGGGTCGGAGGTTGAAAGGGCGCGGAAGGTGAAGCTGGGCATCTGGAGGCGGAGGACTGCATGACCGAGCGAATCATCGACCTGAAGGGGAAGCGGGCGGTCGTCACCGGTGGCTCGCGTGGCATCGGCAGGGCGACGGCGGTGCTGTTGGCCCGGGCCGGCGCCGACGTCGGTATCGCCTACCGGGCGCGGGAAGAGGATGCCGAGGAGGCGCTGGCCGCGATCCGGCGCGCCGGCGCTCACGGCTGGGCGGTCGCCGCCGACCTGGGCGATGGGGACGGCGTGGCTTCCTTGTTCGAGCGCATCGACCGTGAGTTCGGCTGGCTGGACGCATTCGTGGTCAATCACGGGATCTGGCCGCCGGAATACGTGCCCGTCGCCGAGATGGCCGACGAGACCTGGCAAGAGATGATACGGATCAACCTCGATTCGGTCTTCTACTGCGTGCGCGAGGCGGCGCGCCGCATGGCGGACGACGGCAGGATCGTGATCGTCAGCTCGACTGCCGGCCAGCGCGGTGAGGCGGGCCACAGCCATTACGCGGCGACGAAGGGCGCGGTCATCTCGTTCGTCAAGTCGGCGGCAGTCGAGCTGGCGCCCCGCGACATCACGGTGAACGCGGTCGCACCGGGCTGGATCGACACCGAGATGGCGGCGCCGGCGCTCGAGGCGGGCGCGCGCGAGCAGGTCGTCGCCGACATCCCGTTGGGCAGGCTGGGCAGCGCCGACGACGTCGCCGGGCCCATCGTCTTCCTCTGCTCGAAGCTGGCGCGGCACGTGACCGGCGAGGTCCTGAACGTCAACGGCGGAAGCGTACTCTGCGGCTAAAGTGAACGCCCCGCACGTGAAGCTCGATGTACCGGACGCGGTCGCCGCGATCGCGCGACGGCTGGAGGAGCGCGGGCACGAGACCTGGGCGGTGGGCGGCGCGGTGCGCGATGCGCTGCTGGGCGGCTCGCGCGGCGACTGGGACCTGGCGACGTCGGCGCGGCCCGAGACCGTGCTGAAGCTGTTCCGGCCGTCCTACCCGGTGGGCATCCAGTTCGGCACGGTGGGTGTGCGCGGCGCGGACGGGAACCTTTACGAGGTGACCACGTTCCGGCGCGACATCGAGACCGACGGTCGGCACGCGGTGGTCGAGTACGCCGACCGGTTGGACGATGACCTGGCGCGTCGCGACTTCACGATCAACGCCATCGCCTATCACCCGCTGCGTCACGAGTACCACGACCCGGCGGGCGGTTGGCAGGACCTTCAGCGCCGCGCGCTGCGCTGTGTGGGCGAGCCGGCGACCCGATTCGCTGAGGACTACCTGCGCGTGCTGCGCGGCCTGCGCTTCGCGGGCCGCTACGAGCTGGCGATCGAGCCGGCGACCTGGGACGCGCTGGTCGCCGCCGTGCCGCGACTACCGCGGCTGTCGGGCGAGCGGGTCCGCGAGGAGATCTTGAAGGTGCTGGCCGGCCCCGTGCCGTCGCGCAGCCTCGAGCTCTACCGGCGCTCCGGGGCGATCGCCATCCTGATCCCGGAGCTTGCGCACCTCGATGACGACGCCTGGCGGCGGATACTCGGCACGATCGACGGCATCCCGGAGCGGCGCAGCGGGCTGCGACTCGTGGGGCTGCTGGCGCCGGCCGGCCCCGAGGTCGCGACGCTGATGCGGCGGCTGCGCTTCTCGAACGCCGAGCTGCGTCAGGTCGAAGCGTTGGGCCGCGCCCTCGACCGGCCGCTGGCCGGGCCGGGCGACGAGGTCGCCGCGCGTCGCTGGCTGCGCGACGTGGGCCCGGAGCAGGCGCGCGATGCGCTGCGGCTCCACTTCCGGCGCGCCGCGGCGCTGGGGATCGGCGCCGAGGATCGCACGGCCCTGGCCGCGCAGGCGCGGACGGTGCTGGGCGTGCTGCGGCGCGGTGACCCGGTTACGCTGGCGGCGCTGGCGATCGATGGTAACGACCTGAAGGCGCTGGGGTTGAGGCCGGGCCCCGAGCTCGGGCGCCTGCTCGATGTCTGCCTCGACGCGGTGATCGAGGACCCGCGGCTGAACGAGCGAGCGCGCTTGCTCGAGCTCGCCCGCAAGGAGATGAGCGAGTAGTGTTCGGCCACAGTGATCATGATGAATCGAGACGTGGATCTTCTTGGTGCACAACTCACTCCAGCGTCTTCGCCTCGTCATCGCCGTCGCCCGCGACCGCGACCGCGATTCCTACGCTCCGCCTCGTTGTAGCCGCGGACGAGGACGCGGGCGCGGAGGATGACGTGACGACGACGTCTGAGAATTCTTCTTAGGGAACCCATCGGGCCGCCGAGCAGCGTCAAGACTATGATGGCCCGGTACTAGGACGCCGACGCGATGAAGGAAGAGCTCGACCTGTTCCCGACGCCCGAGTCGAAGCGTCAGCCGCGGCCCGGCATCGCCGACGAGACCTCGCCCGCGGCACCGCTGGCGACCCGGATGCGGCCGCGCAACCTGGACGAGTTCCTGGGACAGGAGCATCTGGTCGGGCCCGGGCGGATCCTGCGCGAGATGATCGAGCGGGACGAGCTGGGCTCGCTCATCCTCTGGGGGCCGCCGGGCAGCGGCAAGACGACGCTGGCCCGGATCATCGCCGATCGTACCGACGCCACCTTCGTGCCGTTCAGCGCGGTCACCGAAGGCATACCGCGGGTCCGCCAGATCATCGCCGAGGCCGGCGAGCGGCTCAGCGCCACCGGCCGGCGCACGATCCTCTTCTGCGACGAGATCCACCGGTTCAACAAGGCGCAACAGGACGCGTTCCTGCCGCACGTCGAGGCCGGCACGGTCATCCTGATCGGCGCGACGACGGAGAACCCCAGCTTCGAGGTGATCAGCGCGCTGCTCAGCCGCTCGCGCGTACTGGTGCTCGAGCCGCTGAGCGAAGCGGACGTGCGAACGATCTGCGAGCGGGCGCTGGCCGACGAGCAGCGCGGGCTGGGCGGCGCGCGTCTGCAGGTGGACGACGAGGCGCTCGATCTGTTCGCCCGGGCCGCCGATGGCGACGCGCGGCGCGCGCTCTCGGCGCTCGAGGTCGCGGCCGCCATGGTGGGCGCCGCCGGCGTCGTCACCGCCCGCGTGGCCGCCGAGGCGCTCCAGAAGCGGTTCGCCCACTTCGACAAGTCGGGCGAGGAGTACTACAACCAGATATCGGCGCTGCACAAAGCGGTCAGGGGCTCCGACCCGGACGGCGCGCTCTACTGGCTGGCCCGCATGCTGGATGGCGGCCAGGACCCGCTCTACATCTGCCGCCGCCTGATCCGCATGGCCACCGAAGACATAGGGCTGGCCGACCCGCGCGCGCTCTGGATCGCCGTCGCCGCCAAGGACGCCTACCACTTCCTCGGCTCGCCGGAAGGCGAGCTGGCACTGGCGGAAGCCGCCGTCTACCTGGCGACGGCGCCCAAGTCGAACCGGATCTACAGGGCGTTCGGGAGCGCCTGGTCGCTGGCGCGCGAGACGCCGGGCGAGCCGGTGCCGCTGCACATCCGCAACGCGCCCACGAAGCTGATGAAGGAGCTGGGATACGGCGCCGGCTACAAGTACGATCACGACGAGCCCGACGCGCTGGCGCGGCAGGAGTACCTGCCCGAGTCGCTGGCCGGGCGTCGCTTCTACGAGCCGTCGGGCCGCGGGTTCGAGGCCGAGATCGCCAAGCGGCTCGAGGCGTGGGCGGCGAAACGGCGCGCGGCACGCCGGGAGCGCGGCTAGGGTAGAATGACGATGAAACGGCCCAGAAGGCCGGAAGGGAGCGGGACCAGAGATCGCTAACGACAGAGTCCACGAGATCGAGCTTCCCCAGGACCGCGCGGTCCTGCTGACCGCGCCCGGCCCGGGTACGAGCCGGCAGGTGGCTCGCGATCACCTGATCGAGCTGCAGTCGCTCGCCGATACCGCGGGTGCCGAGGTCGTTGCGACCGTCCAGCAGCAGATCCAGTCCCCGCACCCGGCCTACTACATGGGTAGCGGCAAGGTCGAGGAGGTGCGGTCCGTCGTCGAGGAGAGCGAGGCCAGCCTGGTGATCTTCGACGAGGACCTGACGCCCGTCCAGGGCCGCAAGCTCGAGGAGACGATCGGCGTCCGCGTGATGGACCGCACCGAGCTGATCATCGACATCTTCGCGCTGCGGGCGCGGACCGCGGAGGCCAAGCTGCAGGTCGAGCTGGCCCAGCTGCAGTACCTGCTGCCGCGATTGACGCGCATGTGGAACCACCTGTCGCGCATACGCGGCGGCATCGGCCTCCGGGGTCCCGGCGAGACACAGCTCGAGACTGACCGGCGGACCATCCGGCGCAAGATCAGCGAGCTGAAGCGCCGGCTCGAGAAGGTGACGCGACAGCGCGCGACCGAGCGTAAGGGTCGGATCGGCGAGTTCCGGGTCGCCCTCGTCGGGTACACGAACGCCGGCAAGTCCTCGATCCTCGCCGGGCTCTCCGGAGCGGACCTCTTCATCGAGGACCGCCTGTTCGCGACGCTCGACCCGGCGACCCGGGCGGTCGGCCTCGGCGACGGCTTCCGGGCCCTGATGACCGACACGGTCGGGTTCATCCGCAAGCTGCCCCACCACCTGGTCGCGTCGTTCCGGGCGACGCTGGAGGAGGCGAACGAAGCCGACCTGCTGTGCCACGTGGTCGACGTGTCGCTCCCGAACTGGGAGGAGCAGTACGAGATCGTCGAAGGCGTGCTGGCCGAGCTCCGCTTCAACCCCAAGGGCCGGCTCGTCGTGTTCAACAAGGTCGATCGGCTGACCCATGAGGAACAGGCCGCGATCGCGGGGCGAGCAGCGGCGCTGCTCGATGCGCACGTCTTCGCATCCACGGTCGAGACGGACGGTCTCGAGCCGCTGCGCGCCGAGCTGAGAGCGATGATTCGCGAGCGCTGGTCCGTCGTCACGCTGACGATCCCAGCCAGCGCCGGCCGCCTGCTGGCGGAGATCTACAGGGAGGGCGAGGTCGTGATGCGGGAGCAGGAAGACGCGTCGATTCGGTTGACCGTTCGGCTGCCCGCCGACGCGCTCGGACGCCTGCGGGCGCGGGACGGCGTGGCTGTCGTCGGGGCGCCGGCGGCCTGATCGCATGGACGCCTACTGGATCATCGGTCCCGGCCGCATCGGGCTCTCGCTGGGCTCGGTCCTCGCCGACGCCGGGGCGAGTGACCTGCTGCTCGTCGGTCGGCGCGAGCGGGCGCCCGACCACCCGGTGATCGACCTGCCGGCCGTCCGCTATGCCGGCCGATTGACGGGTCCGCCGCCCGACGGGACTTGCCTGCTGTTGGCGGTGCCCGACGGCGCGATCGCCGAGCTCGCTGCGCAGGTCGCCCGGCTGGGCCCGCCCGGTGCGGGGTGCACGGCGTTGCACCACAGCGGCGCGCAGCCGGCGGCGCTGCTCGCGCCGCTGGCCCGGCGCGGCTACGCCACCGGTTCGCTGCACCCGCTGCAGACGGTGGCCGATCCGCTGCAGGGGGCCGAGCGACTGCGGGGCGCCTTCTACACCTATGAAGGTGACGGCACGGCGCGTCAGGCGGCGGCGCGGATCGTGGCGGCGGCGGCCGGCCGGATGCTGGAGGTTCACGCGGAGGACAAAGCACGCTATCATGCAGCGTGCGTGTTCGCCTCGAACTATGTTGTAGCCTGTGTCTCTGTGGCGACACGCCTGCTGGGCGACGCCGTGAGCGTGGGCCGCGCGGAGGCGGCACAGGCATTGCAACCGCTGTGGCACGGCGCCCTGGCGAACCTGGAGCGACCGGGCCTGCCGCGGGCGCTGACCGGGCCCGTGGCGCGCGGTGACCTGGAGACGGTGAGGCGGCACCTGGAGTCGCTGCCCGACGGCACGCGCGAGCTGTACGGGCGGCTGGCGCTGGAGGCGCTGGAGCTGAGCCGCGAGCAGGGTCTGGCCGAAGGGACGGCAGCGGCGATCGAGGCGGAAATTCGGTCCTGGCTCAACGGGGAGGCCGGTCCGCTATGAGGCTTTACATCAATATCGATCACGTCGCGACGGTCCGGGAAGCGCGGCGCACGGACGAGCCGGACCCGGTACGTGCCGCCGTACTGGCCGAGCTGGGCGGCGCGCAGGCGATCACCGTACACCTGCGTGAGGACCGCCGCCATATAAAGGACCGCGACGTGCTGCTGCTGCTGGACACGGTGCGCACCGGGGTGAACCTGGAGCTGGCGGTGGAGGAGGAGGTGCTGAAGTTCGCGCTGGAGCACCGGCCGATGCAGGCGACCTTGGTGCCGGAACGGCGCGAGGAGATCACGACCGAGGGTGGTCTCGATATCAGCGGCGCCGACCGGCAGGGGCGCGTGGCCGATGCGCTGGCCCGGCTGCGCGGCGCGGCGATCAACACATCGCTGTTCATCGATCCCGTCGAGGAGACGATCCGCACCGCGGCCGAGCTGGGTGCCCAGGCGATCGAGCTGCACACGGGCGAGTACGCGAACGCGAGTCGCGCGGGCCGACCGGAGCAGTTGCAGCGGCTGGGTCGTGCCGCCGTGCTGGGTCGCGAGCTGGGGCTGGCGGTGCACGCCGGCCACGGGCTGACCTACGAGAACGTCTCGGCGGTGGCGGCGATCCCCGAGATCGAGGAGCTGAACATCGGTCACTCGGTCGTGAGCCGCGCGGTGTTCGTGGGAATGGAGCGGGCGGTCCGCGAGATGTTGCATATCGTCATGGAAGCGAGACGCGGGGTGGGGGGCTAGCCAATGCCCAGATCGCTGCTGGAGTTCTTCGCCGACGAGTCGGGCGACTACCTGGACAAGATGGAGCGCGCCCTCGCCGCCGGACCGACGCCCGACGCCGACGAGCTGAGGCGGTTCGCGCGGGCGCTGCGGGGCAGCGCGCGGATGGCCGACCAGGACGCCATCGCGCGTGCCGCGGGCGCCGTGCAGGGCGCGGCCGCCGACCTGGCGGCCGGACGGCGGCACTGGGGTGCCGATCTCAAGGGTAGCCTGGAGTCGGCGCTCAGAGATATACGCGGGATGGTGGATTCGGTGAAGTCGCCACCGCCCGACATCGGCAAGCGGGCTGAAGCGATCGCGGAGCGGCTGGGCGCGACGTCGCCGCCACCGCCGCCGCCCAAGGATGACGAGCGGTTCCGGCGCTACCTGGGCACCGAGCTGCGCGGGCTCGCCACGGACATCGGCGAATCGCTGGTGGTCCTCGAGCGCGACCCCCGCAACCGTGAGCCGCTCAAGAGACTCTTGCGGCGCATCCGGCCGCTGCGCGGCATCGAAGGGGTCGACGAGATCCCCGCCGTCGGCCCGGCCGTCACCGCGCTGGAAGAGGTCATCTTGCGGATCGCCGACACCAGCGCCACCGTCGGACCCGGTCACCTGGTGCTGTTCCGGCGGGCACGACAGGCGCTGGACGACGTGGCGACCGAGCTGATCCGCGGCGAGCAGCCGAGCGGTGTTGTTGAAGGTGCGGTCGAGATCGAGGACCTCAAGGAACAGGTTCTCGAGACGGCCGCGCAGCGCGAGATCACCTGGATCAGCGAGCTGTTCCATGACGATCCGGGCCCGCACATTGAGGCGTGCCCGATGGCCGAGCGCGGCGCGGGCTCGTGGGAGGGGTTCTTCGCGCTGGAAGCGACGGGCAGCCTCGACACGATCGAGCGGCTGCGCGCCGAGCTCGCTCACGCACCCGAGGGCGCGTCGCGGATCGCCGAGCGGCTGACCTACTCGTTCCGGCAGTTGCGCGAGCGGGCCGTCACCTTCGG
>JASFTY010000131.1:0-9576 GCA_050050535.1 Gemmatimonadales bacterium
CCTGTTCCACCAGCTCACCGTAATCGATCTTTCCTCCCGGTAAGCACCAACCGCCTTCTCCGTACGCGGTTCGCGCACGTTTGAGGATCAAGACCTTTCCGTCCTCGTCCGGGATGATCAGCCTTACGACGGGTACCGGTCGTGCGATCGACGGATCTGTGGCCATGGAAGTACCTCTCTGGTTACGGTCTTCTTCGTACCGTCAACCCGATCTTGGCGAGAAACTCGGGGATCTCGCGGACGGTCTGGCGATCCCACTCGCGTACGTCGTCGGGCAGCTCGGCCCAGGAGACCAGATAGGGACTGGTCAGGCGATCGTCGTCTTTCACCTCGCTCCAAGTCCACCCGTCGAGCAGTCGCTTCGCGTTCCACCGGCCGTGCTCAATCTCGGCCATGCGCTCCACCTCATCCGTCGTGAAGGTCACGAGTTCGTCGGACGGCTCAGCCTTGACCACGACGTAGCCGATATCGCGGAGTTTCTCCTCGATGTGCCGGGCCTGAGCGCGGTTCGATTCCCTGAAGTCTTCATCCAGCTCATCCCAGGGCACAATGGCTCGACCCGTCGGCGCGGCACTGGCTCTCTTCGTGTCCAGGAACTTCTCGTGTATGGCCTGGGCGATGGTCTCGCAATCACGCTCCTCCATCTCGAACAGCTTTGAGCCGAAGAAGGCCCTGACGGTTTGCGCGTCACGCGGCAGGGTTATGAGCGTCTCCAGCGACGACCATTGTTCGTCCGTCAGGATTCTTCCCGCCTCGCGGCCGCTCTCCGAGATGAGACCCACGACGGCACCGAGGGCGAGGGCGATTCGGTACTCGGCGCCGGAGATTCTGCCGCCGTTGATCCCGACGACGCGGACCCCGGGCACCGAAACACCCGAGACAACCAGGTCGATCCAGCCCTGGAGCGCCTCGACCGGCGTGAAACCCCGGCCGTCGGTATAGCAGAGCTGTCTGTACCGTTTGCGGTCCTCGTCCACCGTCGCCTCGGCCGCTTCGCCGAACCCCCCACCCGGGATATAGCCGACGGTGTGGATGCGGTCGCCGTACCGCTGCGCCGCGTCTCCCACCAGGCCGCAGATGCCCTCGGTGGTGCCACCCGAGATGATCGTCCCGTCGAAACCGGCGAGCCCCTCCATCAGCAGGTGCGAGTACTCGCCGATTTGCGCCTGCACCCTGGGGTCGGTGCCGCCCGCAACGATCCGCACCGGCACCCGAAACGTCGGCCGGTCGGCCGTAGCGATTTGCTTGAGCTCATCCAGCGCATCTTCCGATTTGAAGCGGACGGCCAGCCCGAGGGTGAGCAGCCGGCCCATCCACTCGAAGCCCTCCAGTTCGAGGCTCGCCGCACCGAGCTGGTTCAGCGAGCGCACCGCTGTCCTGAGCGTCCCATCGGTCGGGCTCAGCTGAATCGCCTTCGCGTAGGCATCCAGGCTCTGGAAGGGCTCGCCGAGGAGCAGCCGCAGCTTACCGAGGCTGTAGAGTGCGCCGGGCAGGTTGATGCCCGCAGCGATGTGCGCCTCGCACCGTTCGGCGGCCTTCTGAATCAGCGGCCGGGCGGTATCCAGCAGTGCCGGGCTTCTGGCCAGCTCGCGCTCCACGTGGTTCTCCAGCGCCTCGGCATCGAGGGGGTCGGTCTGGAAGGCACGGCGATAGTACTTGCTCGCCTTCTCCTCGTCGACCTCCTCCCAGCTCTCCGCCAGCGCGCACATGGCATCAACGTCGCCATGCTCGGGCGCACTGGCGAGCTCGAGGTAACGCTGCCCCAACGTGTACTTTGGAGTCTCAGGCGGGTACTTCTTGCAGTAGGTGATGCCCAGGTCGCGGAGGATCGGCTGTGGCGCCTTTTCCGGCTGCTTCGGGTCTACGAAAGGCTCGAGGACCATTTCGGCCTTGTCCCAGTCCTCCTGGAATATGGCCAGCCTGCCGAGCTGAGCCGCCAGGGCCGCGTCGTCAGGAACGTGCTCGAGGATGATCTCGAGCCGGTCCATCTCACGCTGTCGCTCTTCCTTAGAGAGATATTTCCCGTACCTGGTGGTGTAATCGCTCAACCTCTCCTCGATGCGCGAGAAGGTCTGGTCGACCTCTTCCAGAGCGGCGGCAACGCTGGCCAGCTCGCGCCGCCAGGTGATTGGGAGAGTGAAGGCACCTTTGTAGGTGAGGTCATGCCCGAAATCGGCGTAGGCGTGTTCAACGAGAGTCCGGACCTGGATCTCGGCTTTCAGACAGAACACTTCCTCGGGGATCGGGATCCCGTAGTCTACATCGCGCCGGAACTTGACGATGTAGTGAATAGAGCGATAGCCGAACTCGGAGGGCGTGAGCCGCTGACTGGTGTCGAGGCTATTGTCCCAGTCGATCTCGAAGTGGTCCTTGATGTACTGGCAATACGCATCGACTTCCGAGCGGGTACGCGTAATCACCCGAGCCCCGCACAGGTCCGTCAGCTGGTTAACCGGGTCGGAGTATTTGTGCATCTTGCGCAGGGCCTTCTCGGCGAAACTGGCGACCGCTTTCTCCCGGGCCTGCACGATCGCCAGCGGCGCCCGCTCCCTACCCGCCAACTGCAGGACCTGCTTCAGCACCTCTGCATAGCGTTCGTAGCGCGGGTACCTCTTCTCCCTGTACTCTTTGACCTGCCCTGTGAGCCAGCCCCGGACTTCCTCCCTGCTCGAGTCCGTCGTCAGCTTAGCTTCCCTGGGCGTCTCCTCACATGCCTTTGCCCGACGAAACCACGCGTGCATGATTGGCCTCACTCGCTCCTGTTTCGCTGTGTGCCGCATACGCGGTTCAGCGTCCCGCGTATGCGTCCACCCGCTCGATCAACCTGCGGGTCTTCTCCAGATCCAATTCGGTGAAGCTGCGGCTGATCCCCGTTGCCACGAGGAAACAGTCCGCGACATCGAGATAGTCAGAGACGTTCTCGGGCGTGATGCCGCTGGCGATCGCCAGCGGGAAGCCGCCCACCGCCTGCTTCATAGCCGCGATCTTCTCACGCGCGGCGGCGATGCCGGTGCCCGGACCGCTGGTGGTCACCACGTCCATGTAGCGCACCGCCAGCCGCGCGGCGCGTGTCAGGTCCTCGACCGGGCGCTGGTACTTGAACGCGACACCGCCGAAATAGAGGCCGACCCAGCCGCTGCGCTCGCGGGCCGCGGCGGCCTCGTCCGCCAGCGGCTGCTCGTCTTCGCGCTCGTCGATCCCCGCGTGATCCACCCAGATGCCGCTCACCCGGTCGTTCACGGCCTGGAAGACTTCGGGCGGATCGAGGTCGAGACAGTTGACCCCGATCCACCAATCGGGATGGTCCTCGGAGACCTTGCGGTGGATCGCCAGCAAGTCCTCACCATCGGAGAAGTGGTTGATGAGGAATACGCCGTCGGCGCCCGCCCGCCGCGCCAGGTCGGTGTTGCGCCGTGCCTGATGCTCGCTCTCGACATGAACCACCGGGAGAACGACATGCCGCCGGGAAAAGACGCGCTGCAAACCGTCATCCATGGGCTCAGTGCTCTGTCAACGCATCGATAGCCGACGCGTAGTACGCACAGAGAACGGACGTCCGAGGGTCGTCCCTGACTATCACCGTGACGGGTAGACTGCGACTGCTCAGCCGGCCCGCTGCCAGGTATCCCACAATGATTCGACGGCGGTCCAGCCAATACGCCCAGAAGAGCGGGACGCCCCGGTAGTACTCGACTTGACCCGAGATGTTAGGAGTCTGTCCCAATCGCGCGACCACCTGTTCGGTGCGCCTCTGCAACACACGGTCATCGGCGATCAGCTCGTCGATCTCGGTATCGGTGAGGGGGCGCCCTTCTCTCAGCCGGTAGACGAAGCTCCAGCCCTCGCGGTCTTCCGGGTCGAGCAGCAGAAACTTGACGTGCAGCGGCGTCTCCCGGCGGCCCGAGTCGGCGTAAGCACCGAGCACACCTGCGAAATGGGAACCTCCCAGTGCGACGCAGACGAGCTCCTGCTCTGTGTGGTGCAGGAGCTCCTCTTCCCAGCGACCGCTGAGCTCATCGAGGAAGCGGCTCTCCACGCAGGTCAGCGGGGATCGCGACTCCACGAAAGTCTGGACGGGATTCGGAATCACAGCCGAGTCGTTCTGCACGAGCCTCATCAGCTCTGCTGCCAGCTTTTCAACGGCCTCATTCACTCTCGCCGAGTAGTCGGCTTTGCGTTCTTCGTTGTCGTGGTCGGCTGGAGGCTTCGGATACACGAGTATTCTGTACGTGCCGAGGTCGAACGGCACGTGATCCATGAAGTCCTCCCGACAGACCGTAATCGTCTTCGCGCCCACGCAGTGCGAGACCCCGAGCTCGTAGAAGACGTTGGGATTGGACCCGGAGATGTCCGCAATCAGCGCCGGCGAGTCGAAGATACGCTCGAACATCATTCTGAGGATATCGCCTTGCGGGTCTTGGTCGGCGCGGACGCAGCACATGCCGGCGCGCTCGACGGCCGGCTGGACAACGTCCCGGAAGCCGGCAACGTACTCCTCCGCGAACGGCATAATCACGAATGCGATGGGCTCCGAGGGGCTCATGACAGCCTCCCCAAGGCGGCCGCTCCAGGCTCGAGCGTGGCAGCGCGCAGCGTGGGCGGCGTTCCCGACTGGTTGCGTGGAGAGTCCTCGACCCGACCGCAACCTACGGTCGCACCGCGGCTGCTGTCCAGAAGGGGTCGGATACGGCTTGCTGTTGCCGGCCTGTGGCAGCTCTTTCATAATGTGGGATTGCAGTATGCCACTGAACGAGGAGACCTGCCATGAAACCGTGGGAAGAAGCCTCTATTGTTGAGCGCAAAGATGGAACGTTCGGGGTGACGTGGATCGACAAGGTGAGCGCCGAGGCGGCGGTGGTGAGAACGAGGTCGTTTCCCAACTACGAAGAGGCTGAGGCGTTCGCGTACGCCGAGGGATTGGAGCCCACGGGACCGGAGATGGCGCTCGCGCTTGCTCACCAATCCAAGGTCGAGGGCAAGGCCGCGGCCGAGGCAGGGCGCTGGGAAGAAGCCGAGGAGACGCTCCAGGCAGCGCTGCGCATCGCGCCGGACGATGGCGATCTGCATCGTATGCTGGGCGTGGTATTCGCCGAACAAGGCCGCGCCGACGAGGCGACCGAGGAGTTCGAGGCGGCTGTCCGCAGCAATCCGGATGATGGGGATGCACACCATAACCTCGGTGTGATGTACAAGAAGCAGGGTCACATGGAGAAGGCGATCGCCGAGTTCGGGGAGGTGCTGCGAATCAACCCGGATAACGCTCACGCGCATCGTAGCCTGGGTGCTGTCTACGCGATGCTGGACCGCCCCGATGAGGCGATCGAGCAGTTCGACGAGTGCTTGCGCATCGACCCCAACGACGCGTCCGCGCTGCTCAACAAGGGCCTGGTCCTCAAGAGCCAGGGCCTGCTGGCCGAGGCGGTGGAGGAGTTCTCGAAGGCCATGCGCGCCAGACCGGGGGACGAGGACCTCATGCGGAGCGTAGCGAGTGCCATGGGGATGGACAGACCCCGTTAGGAAGCTGACACGAACGAGTTCACACGGATCTGCGTATCGCAATCGGAGGTCGGGCAGACGATAAGCCCACCGAGCCACCCTTCCTCGACGCGGAAATCGCGACGGCAGCTTGGACAGGTCGCGACGGGGCCCGCCGGTCGACGCTTGGCCGTGACAAACACGGGCCCGAGGTCGACCGCCATCAACTCGACGATGTAGACATTGCCGCCCGTGTCACCGGCGACTGCGGAAGGGCGGAGCCCAACGAGCGCCAGGGCACGAACGGGTGCCGGCAGAGGTAAGCAGGCCGCCTCTTTCCAAATCCTCGCATCCCAGAAGCGGAGCGTGCCGTCGTCGGCCGCCGAGACCACGAAGCGAGCATCGCCGGTGACGGCGCAGGCGCGGATGATCCGCTCATGGCCTGCGAGTGTCACCAGCTCGACGCTCTCCTCCAACTCCCAGACCTTGAGCGTGGCATCGACCCCGGCCGAGACGACGAAGGAGCCATCGGGACTCACGGCGCACGCCCGGATCCCGTGTCTGTGGCCCGACAGGCTGGCTCTCTCACGACCGCTCCCCAGGTCCCACAGCTTCAGGACACCGTCGTGGCCGCCCGACACCAGGATGGTGCCGCAGGGACTCACCGCGCAGGCCGAGACACCGGCGGTGTGACCCGTTAGGGTCCCGCGCAGGTCACCCGTCGCCGCATCCCAAACCTTGAGAGTTCGGTCCGCGCTGGCCGACACCACGGTCGAATCACACGGGCTCAGGGCACACGCCTGCACCTTGCCTGTATGGCCGGCCAGCGTAGTCCGCTCGATGCCGCTGGCCGCGTCCCAGATCCTCAGAGTGATGTCATCGCTGGCCGAGACGATGAAGGCACCGTCAGAGCTGATCGCGCACGCTCGCACCCAATCGCCGTGGCCGACCAGCGTGGCCAGCTCGGCACCGCCTGCCGGATCCCACTTCTTCAGCGTGGTGTCGCTGCTGGCGGAGACGACGAAGGAGTCATCCGGCGCGATCGCGCAGGCCGTGACTGAGCGGCCATGACTGCTCAGCGTCACCCGCTCCCGTCCGCTGGCGGTGTCCCACACTTTGAGGGTGTGGTCTCCGCTGGCCGTCACCGCGAAAGAGCCGTCGGCGCTCACGGCACAGGCGTCAACACTATCGGCGTGGCCGTGCGGTTGCAGTGCTTCGATTCGCCCGCTTGCCAGTTCCCACATCTTCAGCGTCCCGTCCCGGCTGGCCGACACCAGGAACTGGTTGCAGGGGCTGACCGCGCAGGCGGCGACGGCCCCCGTGTGGCCGGCGAAGACGGCGAGCTCGGACCCTGTGGCTAGGTCCCAGAGCTTGAGAAGCCCGTCCCTGGCGGCCGAGACGATGAACTGCCCATCGGGGGTGATCGCGCAATCGCTGATCCCTCGGCCATGCCCATCGAGCGACGCTTGCAGGGTCCCTGTCTCGGCATCCCAGAGCTTGAGGCTCCCGTCCTCCCCTGCCGCGACGACCCGCGCGTTGTCAGGACTTATGGCGCACGCGTTGACCCCTTGCTCCAACTCGGCGACGACAGCGTCAACCCTCGTACCACGCGCCGGGTCAGATCTGGGACCCTCCGGCCGCCCGGCGTCTTCCGACAAGGCGGCCCGCTCGGTCAGCGTATGCAGGTCCCACAGCTTCGTCGCGCCGTCGTCACTGGCTGACACACAGAAGGAACCATCGCTGCTCATCGCGCAGCGAGTGATAGGGGCGCGGTGGCCACGCAACGTCTTGGGCTCGGACAGAGCGCCCGGGAACCAGACCTTGAGGGTCCGGTCCGAACTTGCCGAGACGACACGAGAGCCGTCAGGGCTTACGGCACAGGCGAACACCCCACCGGTGTGGCCGCTCAGCGTCTGCAGGCATGCACCACTGTGCGGATCCCATAGCCTCAACGTGCCGTCCGCGGAAGCGGACACGATGAACGACCCGTCCGGGCTAAAGCTGCAGGCGTTGACCCCGAGGCTGTGGCCGTACAGGGTCTCCCGGAGACTGCCGGTCGCAGTATCCCAGACTTTGACTGTGCCATCGTCGCTCGCAGAGGCGATGAGCGAGCCGTCGGGACTAATTGCGCAAGCACCGACCAACCGAGTGTGTCCGGTCAGGCTGGCTCGCTCGGCGCCGTTGGCCATTTCCCATATCTTGAGCGTAGCGTCCCGGCTGGCTGACACGATGAACGAGCCGTCAGGGCTGATGCGGCAGGTTCTCACCATTTCCCCGTGCCCGGTCAACGTGCGGATGAGCGCCTGCGATTCTCTGAACGGCGTGACCATGCGCAGCCATGGTGCAGCTTCCAGTCTGCTCCTGCGCGACAGTTCCTGGCCGAGCAAGTCGGGTACCACGTCCCTTTCCCACTGCAGCCGGTTGTAGAGCTGCTGCCAGAGTAGGTCGGGTCGCCGGGTGAGGTTGTGGGACTCGCGCCGCAACGAGCGGAAGAAGGCCTCGGAGACCGCCCTCACCTGTGAGCTCGAGCCGGCGGCTGTGGCACTGATCATCCACTCTCTCCGTCGGCGGGGGCGTGTTCCTGCAGACGCGGCCACTCCCTCGACTCGGGGACCCTCATTCCAGCTCCGCCGCTTTCGGCATGCCGGCGCGGTGTAGTCTCAGGGCGAAGGAGATTACCGTTGCCAGTAGGATGAACGAGACGACGACCACGACGTTGAACGTCGGATTAGGGTGAAAGCTGGGAACGGAGAACAATCCATTGGCGGCTCGAACATGCTCGGCATCATAGCCGCCACCCGCAGCGATCACCCGAGCGACGAGCCACGTCGCGCTCATCACGCCGTAGTAGCTGGGCACGAGAAGCACCAGGAACTGGAACGCGTGCGTGCCAAGGGGCACTTCCTTCCCGACACTCAGGTAGTCGGCGAAGTTGTCGGCCAGACAGATCAGCACGGCGAGCCGCATGCTGGGCTCCACGAACTCCGTCGGGAACGTCGCCGGCGACAGCGCGATCTCGAAGACGAAGTGTTTGAAGCCGACGACGACAGCCAGCGCCGGCAGCAGATAGAGTATCGAGACGTGCAAGACTACAATCACGAGGAAGGGGAGCAACCCGAGAAGATTGCCCCGCTCCTTGACTTCTCCTCGCTGCTTCGCCGACCAAATGCCGACGGAGGCGGTAACCGCCACCACAACCACGAGCAGCGCGATGAAGTGGGGATAGTCCCACACCGTCGGCATCTGTTCGAGCTCATCCTGGAGGGCTGACACCATGGTCGGTATCACGCTGGTTGACTGACTGCAGCTCTCTCGGGATTGTGCCGAGCTCAGAATGTGAGGTCGGCCCCAACGGCGCAACCGCCGCCAGCCCAGTTAAACACCAGAACTTCCGTGGCCTTGCCCGCTAGGGCGGCCGCAGCCCGTCGAGGAACTGATCGGCCGCCGTCCTCCCCACCTCCTCGGGTTCGCTCTCTCCCGGACTCTTCTCGAACTGCCCGTCCAGTAGCAGCGTCGCGTGGCCGTGCAGCGTCGCCCAGGCACCGAGGGCGTCACGCTCCGGCTCGCCCTCTCTCACGACCCCGGCGGCCTGGCAGCGTCCAATCGCCGCCTCGAGCACTCGCTGCGCCTCACGCCGCTCCTCCCCCAGACCCTCGAGCGCCAGCCTGCCCGCCAACTCGGCGCCGAACATCAGCCGGTAGAGCCGTGGGTTCGCGGCGGCGAACCGCAGGTAGGCCGCCCCCAGCCGGCGCAGCCCCTCCTCAGGGTCGGCCGTCCCCTCACCCGCCTTCCGCAGCGCTACAGCCAGCTTGCGGAAGCCGTCGGCGGCCACCGCCGCCTGCAGGGCAGCCAGCCCCCCGCCCTCCCGCTCCTTGCCGAACACCAGGTACGGCGCCGTCCGGCTCACCTCGGCCCGCTCTGCGATCTTCCGCAGCTCGAGCTTGTACGAGGCGTCCTCCTCGCGGAGGATCGAATGAGCGGCGTCGATGAACCGGGTCCTCAGGTCAGCTGCCTCCTCCTTCTTCTCGCTACCCACGTCCACCTCCTCCCCGGGGGGTTGACAGCGTCAATATAGCCGATTATGTTGACGGTGTCAACTTG